>NZ_JBXXZH010000384.1:0-6372 GCF_059640475.1 Calothrix sp. CBUCES-K 9914 | reverse complement strand
TATAAAGACGAACTTTTGCCTTGCTTTTATACGGAATTTAAGAGCGATGCGAATAAACAAAGCATTTATGGCACCATTCAAAGTTCGTTTTTTGTTCGCTCCATTACCAGTAGTAGAATTTTTGCGGGTTTTAGCACATGATGTTTTAACTGTTCAAGAGGCAGGTAAAGCAAATCAACGAATTCCAGACCAAGAAGTGTTAGCTTTTGCCAAGAGTCAGGAACGCGCGGTTATTACGGAGAATCGTAAAGATTTTTTTCGATTGCATCGCATACAACCAAATCATGCTGGCATTATTGCATGTACAAATGACCGTGATTGGCAAGCATTAGCTAACCTAGTTCACAATGCCATTACAACAGAAGAATATTTACAAGGCAAACTTATTCGCATAGTACGTCCTACTTAGTCACGCCGCAAAAATGGTAGATTAGAACATAAACGTATTTCCTAATTTTGTTAGGTTGAGGCTGTTTAGGATATTAGATTTTATTGGGCGTTTATCGTCCCAGAATATTTGGGATGAGTAGAAAGCTATTACTTCTTGGGAGTTTAGAAGCTTGAATGTTTCATGTGCTGCTTTCTCGTCATCGAAGCTAAGAAAGTAAACTGTGTCATCGAAGACAACAGGTTTATTACCAATCTTCCCAACAAGTCTAAACTCTAATTTTTTATATAGTCCACAAATTGCTATTTTCCAACTTGCAAAAGTATAGGCGCCAACTCCAAAAATAGAGAACCGAGGATTTTTTTGATATATCTTACTTTTTCTATTGTCTAAATAACTTGCATAGTATTCTAAATATTCCCAAGTCTTAGGAGCAATGTCTTTAATACGCTCAGTCGCTTCACCTACAGATTTTTGAGTAACAATGACATATTTTTGAGTATTTAGACGATTTTGAGCAACATCAGAACCTTTGATAAGAGGATAAATATAAGTATCTTCTATATCTATAACGTCTCCAAAACCATTTATATATTTATCATCATGGCGCCGAAGTTCCATCACATTAGAACAATCATGCTTAATTCCAGAACGCCATTGTGTTGTAGAATTAGTATCATACAGATAATTTAACTCTTTAAAAGAGTCTATATCTTTGACTAAAATATTATTACAGTAACCAATTCGATGAGATAATGGACTGTCGAGACTAGAAAACACATTACAAAAATAGTTTTTTGCACTTGAGCCAAATTGACAAACTAGTAAACATGCTTCAACACTGGCGCCGAAATATTTTTTAGCATCTATACTATAAGTAGCACAATCACAAAGATTAAGCTGATTAGAATAAAGATAATTTAACAGCTTTCGAGCAACAGAAGTTTTACATAGCATTGCCAGGTAAGCATCACGGTTTTGTAACCAATGAGCAACCTGTATTAACATCCATTCTGAAATATCAAAATTGCTTTTACCTGTAATTGCCTCTAAACCATGATATTTTTGAAAGTTTGTTTTACTAGGCAAGTTTACACCTTCAATACATCCTTGTCGTGAATTTGTCACCCAAGGCAAATTACCTAGTACAAGAATATTGCCATTAATCCTATTTATAAGTGATGACCAATCAAATTGGAAAAAGTCTGCTTGTATAACATTAATAGACGCGCTAGACAGTATTTTTGATTTCTGATTAAATTGTTCTAAATAATTTTGATTTATTTCTATACCAATTATCTTATTTACATACTGAAATGATTGTGAAGCTGTTTCAATAAAATTACCAATTCCACAGGTTGGTTCAATAATTGTATCAGGTTTGATACCAAAATCAACTAATTTTTTACATACTCGATTAGCAAGTTCTAAGGGTGTCTGAAAATCTCCATACTCTAATCTTTGATTATTATAACCATTTTTCATACGATAAACCTATAAACTGATATTATACCTTGTTCTTGATTAGCACGCTCTATAACTCTTCCATATTGAAGTCGCCATTGTAAAGCATTAGAAATGGTTAAATACCCTTGTAATGGTCTATTTACTAGTATTTCATCGGCAATATTAGCAGCTTCTATTTCATCCACTGGTAAATTTCGGTCAAGCATAAAAGCGATTAAATCATCTTTGTTCCCTTGATTCTCCAGAATATTAATGATTCCACGAGTCATTTGAAAATCTCCTGTTCTTTCGGAACTCACAAAAATAGTATGCAAAATTTTTAAAGTAGCTGTTTTATCTGCGCTGTTATCATTCTTATCGTATACAAAAATTATCAACGAATACCCTAGCCCAAAAATCTTCTGTCTTGCTGATTTAAATGGACATGAAGATTGTGGTTGTCTAATACTTGTAACTTTAACATCAACAAGTAACCCTGGAAAATCTATACCACTTGCTGAATTTCCTTGTAAAAAATCATATTTCTGGTTTAGGTAAAGTTTGAACTTTTGCTCCAAGTATGTACCAATAGCTTTACCATCAGTAACACCATAAAGCAGAGGTTCTGGATGTTGAGACTCAAAAGAAGAAAATGTTGCAGCTTCTGAACACAGCGTTTCTACAGTTAAAATTTCCATAATATATGTAACCAGGCAAAACATTATATCCTAACATGGTCAATACTGAAGAAAACTTAACTTTACAAAAAGCTATACGCGCGGCTTGTGAAATTGCTGAGATTAACAGTATCTCATTTGACAAACCAATTATTCTTAGCAACCAAAGTAATGTACTCATACATCTGTATCCTACTTCAGTCGTGGCAAGAGTCGCGACAACAACAGGAACAGTTCGCAAAGGTGATGCATGGCTGAAACGCGAAGTAGCAGTTAGTACTTATTTAATAGAAAACGGTGCCCCTGTTATTCCTCCTAGCGAGCATTTGCCACCGGAACCATATGAACATAATGGTTTAATATTAAGCTTTTGGGAATTTGTAGAAGTTTTAGAACAACCACCTGACCCTGTTACTGTAGGTCGCGCGCTGCGTTGTTGTCATCAGGTGCTGAGTAATTTTCAGGGTGACTTAACTATGTTTAACCCGTTTAAGGAATCACAGCAGATACTAACACAACTTATTTCAGAAGGAGCATTTTCTGCTGACGATGCCGAAATGTTAGTTGGTATTAGCCAAAGATTAAATAATCAGATTAAACAAATTCAGGCGCCCATACAACCGCTTCACGGAGATGCTAATTTTTCCAATGTCCTAAATACAACGCGCGGAGTACTATGGGCAGATTGGGAAGATACATTTATTGGCCTTGTTGCTTGGGACTTGGCTTGTTTGGTAGCACGTGCGCGCGTATTTGGCACTGATATAGAACAAGCTGAGGCAGCACTTCAGGGGTACGGTAAAACTATAGATGAAGAGTTGTTAGATTTATTAGTTGAAGCGCGAACCTTTCAGACGCTGCTTTGGAACTATATTATTGGACAACATAATCCTGAAAGCTTGGAACGATTAAACGCACGGTTACAGTGGTTTAGGAAACGTAAAAGCTAAATCCTACACATACAGCAGATTTTAGGTAAATGTAGTACACACATAATATCCAAAACCTGTAGAGACGTTACATGTAACGCCTCTACCCGATTATGTAATTATTACGATAGATAAGAATAAATTCATACAAATATCTTTCTAGGGGTACATAGATAGGGTGCCGTATTATTGGTAAGTTTTCATTTTTATAATTTTTTCAGCAACTTCTGCAATAATGGGCATTACCGATAAACGATTTCCTTGTTTTACTACCATTAGCTGTTCTGGGGTAAACTTAGAGCGAAGTTGTGAAAGTGAGATTAAATTAGGGAAAGTCTCAACAAATTCTAGTACAACAGTTTGCCAGCGCGGAAATTCAGGAGTTGACTTGGGGTCGTAATAGTCGCTTTCTGGGTCAAACTGACTTGGGTCTGCAACTTCCGCTTTGACGACACGCATTAACCCAACAATACCTGGGGGATTTGTATTCGAGTGATAGAAAAAAGCTAAGTCTCCTTCTTGCATTTGCCGTAGGAAGTTACGTGCTTGATAATTGCGAACACCGTCCCAAATAGTTTTACCCTGTCGTTTGAGGTCAGAAATGCTATATACATCTGGTTCTGACTTCATTAGCCAATAATTTACCGAGTTCATATGCGCGCTTACCTGTAAAGCAATCTGCATTATCTCAAAATTTGGGATGGATTTTTCCGAAATCGTCAGGTGTGCTTGGGAAGTAGATAATATACAAACGGCTATATCGAATCTATATAAGTAAACTACGAGGACATACCCCAGCTTAAACCCAGTTTTAGTAGCTGGGTTTTTGTGTAATGGTTAATAATTATATTAATCAAATTTTCATTCAAAAATTATAATTAGCTATGTCCAAGCTTAAATTGGTGAGGATTTTTGAGAATAAATACGTCATTTTCTTTGATTAAATCGCCTTTACACTCAACTGGCAAGCGTTCTTGGTAGGCTTTGACGGCAAAAATGTAATCGTGATCAGCGAGTTCGGTATGTATAGAACGAAGTTTGTCGATAACAACACCGAGGAACGTTATTTCTCCACTCAAATTGTCTGCATTAGGGGTAGCTATATGAGTAACAACACCTTGAATAGTGGTATTAGGTGAATTTGTTATCAAGTCCCCTACTATATCAAGCTGCGGCCGATTCTCAGCATTTTCTAAAATATTTATAATTTCTGATATGCGAAGAGAATAGTCATCAAAATCTTGGTCTACAGGTAACTGAATTTTAAGATTATCCTCGCTCGTGCTAGCGCGCGTCCAAATAGAAACTTTGTTCGGTATCCTATTGCGTTCTTGCCAACCTGTTTTTTGTAAATAGGCTTCAAGGGAGAGCGGTTGAAGATGGCTAAGAACATTTATATCAGAAATAATTGCTTTCATAATGTTCCTCCTAATTTTATTTGTTGCATAAGTTTTTTTAAGGCATTTACTGTAAATAAGTTTTGACGGGGAATATAAACAGTAACTTTTTCAGTATTTTTCGTTTCTGCTTGTCCGCGTAAGGATATCCAATAAGCGCAACGCCGCATACAAAGTTCTGTTTCTGATTGATTAATCCATTCATCTAATGACTCAGGTATCAAAACAACTACTAAAATTCGAGGTACAACAGTTTTTTCCTTCCTTAACTCATTATAATTCTTTATCTTTAAAGGATATCTAACCGCTTCTGAACTTAAAACATCAAGAGATGTTGATTTAACCTGCAAGTCTAACTGAGGTTCATAAAGTGTATCATTGGCTACCGTACCAGTAATTGAAATATCAATACCACCTACATCCAAGACTCTTGAGGATTTTTGGAACGAGTAGCCCACTGCTGATGCGATAGCATAAATGTGAGCATAACTATATTCTTCTTTCTGGAGATTAATGTCCAAGGCGCTTGTCGTTTGATTATATATTTACCTAAGTACAGGTTACTTTAGCTTGTGTTTAGGCGCAAACAAAATTATTACTATTTGTTAGTACTTCTTGTTTACCTGTAAAGCAATCAGCATTATCTCAAAATTTGGGATGGGTTTTTCCGAAATCGTCAGGCGCCGCTGGGTAGTAGATAATATACAAACGGCTATATCGAATCTATATAAGTAAAGTACGGGGACTTACCCCAGCTTAAACCCGGTCATTAAGACTGGGTTTTTGTGTTTCTGCCATAGATTTTGCGGGTGGTCAGATTCCCGACAACTCTTACGAAGTCGGGAATCTTAACTCCCCAATTACTTGTAACCAATAACACATTTTTTGACATCCGTGTTCATCCGTTGCAAATCAACCCTGAAACCCGTCACATCTCTAAGCAATATAAGGCGAGTTTATTGCTGCTACACGTTTGGCATCTACTAAAGCTTGATACACCATAACCGCTACTTCCGCGCGTGTAGCTTCGCGAGTCGGGTTCAGTTGTTTGATGTTTGGATAATTTACAATGATTCGTTTCTCGCTAGCTATCGCTACTTGATCTTTTGCATAGTTGGGTATTTTCCCTTGGTCGTCGTAAGATTTTAATCCCAAAGCTGCGGTCGCAGTAAGTCCAAGTCCGCTAATTAGCGAAACTATTATTTGGACTCGCTCGATGTTTTCGTTGGGACGAAATGTATTGTTAGGATATCCAGAGAGAAATTGCCCTTGGTAAGCTTGTTGAATAACGCTATGTGCCCAAAAAGTTTCAGCTACGTCTCGGAATTTTATTGCTTGACGTTTGGCAGTTGGGTTAAATGCTTTAACTACCAATGCTGCATACTGCGCGCGTGTCATTGTTGCATCTGGTTTGTAAGTCTGATCGCGGAACCCAGTAACTATACCGAGTTTATTTAATTCTCGAATAAATGCTTCTGCCCAATGCCCATTTATATCTACTAATTCACTACTGCCTGGTGATGGAGATGGTACGG
>NZ_JBXXZH010000383.1:0-6467 GCF_059640475.1 Calothrix sp. CBUCES-K 9914 | reverse complement strand
AACGCTGTATATTTTCGATAACTTGAGCTAAAGTCCCGTCTGATAAAGAAAAACCTTGCCTTTCTCGCACGTCTTGAGATTGTACATCAGCTTCTGTCACCGTGATAACCACAATACGGTCATCTGGTTTTTCCGCAGGACGAACACGCATAACTTCATCGAAAGCACCAAGTTCCCACGACTGCATTAACCCACTACTACGCACTCCCACAGTTACAGCAGTTATAACCAAGCTGACTTGTAGTACGACGCTCAAAAAAACATGTTTGGGCAAATAAGTCTTGGATATAAAGGGTTTGCTTCTCCAAACTAGTGGTTCTGCTGCTGGGTTTTGACAAATTACGGGTAACCAACTCGCACAAGGGTATTCATTTTCTAGTCCTTGTAATCTTGCTTTTGCTTCCCGCACTGACATATATAAAGACTTACCAGTAGCGAATGCTTCGAGAAAGTTTTTCAAAAAAGCTTGTGCTATCGCATCTGGTATCGGTTCACGCATGACTATTATTTGCCCAGTGTGTAGCGACGCTAAGTCACGCGCGAGTCCCAAACCATCACACGAATTAAAGATTGCTAGACCTAAACCATGCGATAAAGCAGCTTTTAAACTGTTTTTTAACTGTGGAATTGTTAAAGTATCGGTTTTGTTTATGTGTATTACACCTGTGTCACCGTTTGAATTACTAGAACTATGTCCAGCAAAGAAAATAATATCCCACCCTTGTTTATCCCAAAGATAATGGTCTAACTCTCGACGTTGGGGTTCTACTAAAAATACAGTTTCGGCATTTGTGACTTGCTCTAATATTGCTCGGTCTTTTTGGACATCAATACCTTCACTGTTTCCTAAAATTCCTAAAATCCGCATTGGACGAGTTGGGTTTTGTGCAGTTGGTTTAAAATATTCAAACTCTCTTGAACTTATACACACTGCTGCACGAGGGTAATCTTCAAAAAAATCCCACAAGTCCCAAGGTATTCTCCGAGCTTCTTCGTTCTCCGTCTCAAATATAAACTTTATTTCATCAGCCGGCGCCAGTTTTGTGCGTAATTTGTGGTTAACATGTACAAACGATAAAGATTTAAACCACAAATTGATGTGATACTGCAATTGATCACATAAGCTACTAAATTCTATTAAAGAAACATTCGTAATGTCTTCTTCTTCGATTTCAATATCTATATCATCTACTAAATTGAAGTTTCTAACTTTTCGCCATCTATCATTATAATGCGCTTCATTAATCAAACAATAAAGTAGTTGCCAACGTCTATAAAGCTCTGTAATTTCTGATGCAGCTGGCAAACTTCCTACCAATTGTATTGGTATGTTTGTAATATTTTCCCATAGCTGTACTGTAACAGTCGAAAAGCCCTGTCTAAAATCACCTTTTCCTAGATTTAATACGACCAACTTAGTCATGGCGATTTGCCGATAAGCACGTCAAGCGTAAAAGTTTCTTTTATTACTATATCTCCTAACACCAACTGAATCATGAAAGATTTTCCTGAAGGAAGCTTAAATCTTTTCAACTGGATGTAATTGTCGTGACTTCTAGAAACAACTTCCTGTATTACGGCGCCGGAGTTTGTTAGTAAAGAAAGTTTTATACACGCAGGTAAGTAATATTCCTCTTTTGTAGGATATAATTGCACGCGCATACTAATTTTGTCATCTATCTCAGGAGATAGACCCATTAAAAGTACAACAGATTTATTGCCTAACTGCATTCCTAAATCGATTAACTTGGCGCCTTGAACACGATGAGTAATTGCAGTATCATCGCGAAACTGAGCAGCTAGAATCGTTTGTTGTGGATTTAGTAAAGCATCAATATGTTGCCAACCTGCTTCAAAAACATCTTGCAACCACAAGCTGAGATTTGTAGTTTGATGGTTGTTATTACTGAGTTCGCTTGTTCTGTATTTATGTAATTTACGTCTCAAATCATCAGATGCAATCAAAGTACACCACTCATCAAAATCGCCATACAAACGGGGTGAGTGAATATTTGGCTGACTAAATATATGTAGTAATTTTTCCGAGTGTGAGGTTAAAGTTGTTAATGGAGGTACATGGAAATGTGTCTGTGAGTGTTCGCGCGCGACCCACATAATATTTAAGTCTTCAATTAGATAGTCTCTATCCAAACAATATGTTCTAGATATATCTTCTAATGTGGCATGATTATTAAGTTGTTGATGTGTAGTGTATCCCCATACTCGTAAGCATGATTGTTCTAAGTTTACCTGCACAGCTAAATAATATTGTCCTGCCCAATTTGGGATGTTAACCCATTCTACTGGAACCTCAAATTCCAACATGTTGCTTTTATCAGTGGGAATTAGAACGAGTTTAGTCTCATTGAGAGTAATAGTACATCCGTTAACTACTTCCCAAAAAGTGGGTAAATCGTTCCAATTAGGAATTTGAAGTATATTGCTAAACTCTGAATCCTCCTTCAGAAAATTTACAAAAGTCTTTAAAGACAAGTAATTTAAAAAAGCACGCCAACGCGCGGCTGGGGTAGAATAAGATTGTGAACCAGTTTGTTGCCACGCATATTCTTTGTCTTCGGGTGATAGCGTCAGCCACAATTGTTTTGGATAGATAGTCTGTAAATCACTCAAGTCGTAATTCATATAGTTTATATTTGGAGTTCTTGTTTGGATTTCTTTTATTTACCGTGAAATATTTTGCTTGATTAGCCAATCATCAATAAAAGCAGCTATTTTATTATTGACAGCATCTAATGCATTCAAGCCAAGCTGCATACTGGTTTCTATTTCTGTTTTAAAAGCATTTATAAGAATTTGTTTGATATTATCATTATTATCAATATCAATAATATTGTTCTCAGAAACTCTATCTAGAGAATCAAAAAATAGCTGCTTTGTATATACCTGTAGACAATCGTCCATAGCGTCCTTGATAATTTCAATTTTTTTGTCATCATACACATTAACTTCTGGATAAAATTTCTGCCACTTTTGAATCAAACTATTTAATAAGTTTCTCGTGTATCTTCCTAAATAGCGAGCAACTTGGTACTGTTTTTGTATATCTGTGTACTTAGAACTAACAGCGATAGCAATATCACTTTGGGTTAGGTTCAAACCATGCCAGAGTTTGAGCATAATTTGTCCTTGTTCTGGTAAAGTAAAAAATAGTTCTTCAATAATCGATTGCACTTCTTGCCATTCTTCGTTTTGAATAAGATTGTCGAGAAGAGTCGGAGTGTAATCAGTAGTATTAATATGCTCATCAAGCTGTGAAAATCTTTTAGTCCGATAATCGCGCGCTGCTTGGACACAAGTTAAGAGAGTTTCTTGAATTTGAGCTACAGTTTGCGATTTGAGATTTAGCCGATTACAACGCTGATTATAGTTAGAGGTGATTTGTTCTATATGTAGTTGTATTGGATTAAGCGCGCTTTTGGGTTGATATTGTAAGGGTTGGCAAATATCATCAAAGCATTGCCAAGTCAGGGAGTAAAAATTGAGATTATTTTGATTTATCCCTTTTGCCAACAAAGCTTCTTTAAGCTCCTTACCCGTTAAATCTTTGAGTAAACCATAGTCAGAAAACTTTTCCCTTTTCGCTTCAATATCCTGAGCATAAATTATATTACCAGTGAAACGTAAAATAGCGACTCTAGCATAAGCGTTTAAATTAGCTTGAGGATGTTCAACGTCAAAACTTTTAAACAACTTCTCTGGGGGGTTGATAGCAGAATTGGCTATTTGAAACAACTCATCAAGTGGATATTTATGCCGAATAAAATTAAATTTTTGTAAATTTTTGTATGCTGCCCATAAACAAGCTTCCTGCAAGTAGGACAATAAATGTGCCCTGGCTTTGACAAAACATTCTGTAGATTGCGTAGATGTAGACGCTTGCTTTACAGATTCTGGTGCAGCTTTGACAACTTTAACAAAATGGTGTGCCCAATGCTCTGCTTTTACCTGCGGCTCTCTTTGTATTAATCTTTTAATATGGCGTTCTAGCTGTAAATCTGTCTGCCAAATCAGATTAAGACGCTTGTTAATTCCTTCAAACATCAAAAACGTCGAGAATTTTTGCACGGTATCTTCACGTTTCTTCACACTTATCCTCCGATAGCACTGAATCGAGCATGAATCAAATTAGATTTATGGTCAGTACCAACATTAAATTTTAACAAAACTTTAAGTAGCACCATAACTATGAGTATACTTTTATGCAACATAGAAAGACCCCCAATGTCCTATTTACCTATGGGCGCCTTTGAGGAGAGAATATGCAGTATATCAAAAAAAAATTTCCACAGTTATAGAGGTGCCGACTCTCCAGCGTCCCAATTCTTTGTATAATCAAGCACACAGTGCCAACAAATGTTGTTGCAAACAAATAGATATAACAAAATAACTGATAAAAACCCTGTTACATCCGTCACATATATAATTCGTAGGGTGCGTAACGCTATAAAAAATTTTCAACGAAGCGAATAATCTTGTAGCGTTACGCACCAGAAACATCGAATCTTAGCGACTCCTAGCAATAACTTGCTGACAGTTAGCAGCAAACTTTTCAGCTTCAGAGTGCTGTGAGAACAAACGTTTTACTATTTGAAAATTTCGTAACGCTTCAGCATACCGACCTTGACTATAAAGCTGTAAACCCTCGCGGTATTTTTGAGAAACTATTCCCTCGAAACTCCAAGATGCTTTTAACATCTCTAACCCGAAGTTATAAACAAATCTCCTGAATCCTGCCATGCCTCGCATTAAGGAAGTTTCCTTGTTGTTTAATTTCAATTCTCTCTTTAACGCGAACATCTTGACTAACACCCTTATCCCCAGTACTTTAGTTAGAATATCCTGGCATTCTAGTTAAGTCAAGAAAGGGCATGAAATAATGCTTACTGATACTGCTTGGAATGATTTGAAAACAAGGGCTAGGGATAAAAAATTAAGTGTAAGTGAATATGTTGAAAGGTGGATTAGGGGAGCTTGGGAATCAGAACCTACTCATAATAAGTAGGTATGATAAAGTATGGTAAAGTTTTAGACACTAGTAAGTCTCCTCAACTGTCGCAAGGTTTTTATGCTGACTCCAAACTTTTCCTGTGGGATGGGCATCAGGGTAGGGTGTTGACTTTGTGGGAAATGGGCGCCCAAAAGTTCATACAGTTTTTGTGTCTAAACTAAAAGCTCTATAACCCTTATCCCATAAGCTTTTAAAGCTAGTACTATGAAACACGTATTATGTATGAGTAAAAATTGCTCAAAAACCCTTAAAGTCAACACCCTAGCATCAGGGCGGTTCGGGATGCCCATCCCACAATTGCAGATCAAAACAAATATAAATTTTTCTAAATAATCGAACTTTTGCATAAAACACCCCCGCTTGCTCAGAGAAGTAATCATAGGCAAAGCTAAAGAGCGCACCTGCGTATATTAAGTACAAACACTTATATATAGCCATACATAGATGATTACTATGATGACCTTAGACCAAACCCAACCACAGTCTAACGACCAACCGGATAAACTACAGAGTTTAGCAATACAAGTTCAAAACCAACCAGTCAATAGTCCCCAAAGATATCGCGCGTTGACAATGCTGCTTCAAGAACTCTGGAAACAGCCGACAATCGGATTATTGCGTTCTATTTTGAAAAGTCAGAATTCTACTTTGCCGAATGGTCTATTTGAAGACTTATTCAACGATGCAATTCAAGAAACGGTCATTGCAATTAGTCGAAACATTCATAAGTACGACTCTGAACGGCCACTGTTACCTTTGATTTGTACAATCGCCAAGAACAAGTTTAGTACCCTTCGCAGGAAGTATTCTAAGTACGGAGTTACACGTGTTCCTAAGTCTAAAGACAAGAATCGCACGAACTCTACACCAGGTCAGGTCATATCTTTGGATGGATTAGACGATTATATACGCGATAACTTGATGGGTGAGTTGTTATTGAATGGTGTTGATGAGTCGGCATCTAGCTGTGATTTACTGAAGGAATTATTAACTGATGACCCAGATGATATTTTGAAAAGTTATCATGTGAGGAATAAACCTGATGTGACTTTTCAGTATATAGCTATATACTTATATATAGAGGAATATAATATGCAACAGCTAGCTTCGGAGTTAGGAATTTCCTACCAAACCCTAAATGCTTTCTTCAAAAGAACATTAAAGAAGCTAGAACAATATTTTCGAGAACATCTACAGTAATAAATTTAATAGGTATTAATAAAAGCTAACAAGGAGTAATGATGAACACTACAAATACTATTGACGCTTTAACTTTTACAGTCAAACTTTCTTTTAAAGCGCATTCACTAGCTCAAAAATATAGTCAACTGCAAAACCGTCCAAATAAAGCAAAGCAAGTTTATTTAAATACTTTAGCAATTTATGCAGTTGAGCATTATCTTCAATGTCTGGGTTTTCCGACTAATTGGGAAGGGAG
>NZ_JBXXZH010000382.1:0-6472 GCF_059640475.1 Calothrix sp. CBUCES-K 9914 | reverse complement strand
GACAAGAGTTAAGAGAGTTCAAGTCAGGCGCCTACACCCCAGAATTAATGACACAGACCACTACTTCAACAAAATCAACCATCCGTTACATCCGTTAATCATCCGTTGCCTTATTCAAACTCGGTTATTAACATTTGCCATTCGGTAACGATATTTTTTGGAATCTTCAAAGTTTTACTACCTTCACCTTGTAATGGTAGATTTAATTTTAAACCTTTAATCGTTAATAATTGATTCAATAGATTTGTAAATTTATACTCACCAACATTCGGCGCCGGTGAACCTTGAGCATATACATCAGGGGCAATTAAAACTTCATCTGGTGCAGTTATAACTTCCAAAGACTGTGGATGCACAAATTTTGTTACATTTGGAAAACCAACCAATCTTAAATTTATATCCTCCGAGGTGCCAGAATTCTTTACTTTATATAATATCACCTGCCATGCATGTCCAGATTTATCTTTGATTGACACTTGGGAGTGATAGCGCATAACTCCAGGTGACTCTTGATGCTGGCGTAATGATGCTGCGGCATTTGGTGCGAATAAACCAAATACCAGTAAAATAATAATAGTAACGAAATATAATTTTAATTTTGGTTGCATTTCTAATCAGGTTAGCAGGACAACAAAGTAAGTTATAGCAATTCGCTCATCATTTGTAAAAGCCTTCTTCTCTTCCTTTGCGAACTTTGCGTCCTTTGCGGTTCGTTATATCAACAAACAATTTCTCTCTGTGTTCTAATAGTCTCTGTGGTAAAAAAATAAATATATGTGACTGCACAGGCGAGACGCCTATGCTACGTATGATATGCTTCAATTGTGGAGTTTACTATACATACTTGTATCTAAAAGTAATTCTTTGTCGGCAATTTCACTTAATCCAATATCTGCGAGTAAATTCTTCCAATTAGCTTGAACAATGGCAGAATGGGGGTTTTCCTGTTTTAGCTGTACTGCCGTTGCTAAAGCTTGATACCAAATTCCGTTGTGAGCATATATTGCCAATTTTTGCTCTGGTTGTGCGGTTCGCAGTTGCTGATTAATTGCTGCACTCAGTTGAACTCGACTAACTACACCTTCTACATAAATCGGAGTTGATTGTTTTTCTGGATTACAATATACGTTGAGAAACCAGCGATACTGCTTGTCAACTACCAAAGGAGAGATATTTGGAGGTATTGAGACACTAATTATTCCGGGTTGTTGGGGTAAGGAAATGCTTTTCTGATAAATTACGCTGGTAGTCTCATCTTGAAGAACAAATTCAGTCGGATACCCAGAAATTTTTGTATAGGGAAGGTAAAACCAAAAAGTTGGACGTTCTTCTGTTGTTAGACCCCATACATTTTTCACTGTTGCTGGTTGTTCGACCATTGGCACTAAAGCTGTAAGTTTCGGGTTAACATCAGGACAACTATCACGACGACCACCTCCAGTCCGACGTCCTCCCGGTGGTGTCCCTTCCGGTAGTTTGGGACGAATAAATTCTAATTGTGTACTTTTTGTTAGTTTAGTCGCAGGCGCCTCTACTTCCTTTACCTGTCTGGCTTGACTTAGAGTACTGTAAGTTAAAGCAATTATTAGTGATGCTACCAGTAATTTAAAAAAAAGTTTCATATCCCACCTGAAAAACCAAAAATTAATATAAACACTCTGCTCCTCGTAAGTAGGGTGCGTGACGCCGTAAAAATTTGAAACGAAAAGCAAGTTTAATAGCGTCACGCACCCTACACGCTTCGTTTAAGAATTATTATAGCGTCACGCACCCTACCTCCTACCGCTGTTCCTAATAAAACTAATGTACTGGGCACAAACGGCGCCCAATAACTGAATATAATTAATCCTAAACAGAGAATATACAGAATTGCGGTTGTGATGATAATACTTATTACTAGTTGAATAAAATTTTTTCTGAATCGTAGTGCTAAAAGTCCTCCTATGATTGACCAACTGAATATCCAAACAACTTCTGTTTCTAGTGTCCAAGTTTGTAATAGAGAACGGTTATCGAAAACGCGACTCAGGAGTTGACTCAGCATGTGTGCATGAATTAAGACTCCTGGTATTTGTGTATCGATATCACTACGATAAGGTGTTGGCAAGTAATCTTGTAAGTCACCTTTGGAAATAACACCTACAAGTACGATTTTGTCTTTAAAAGCATTGGGGTTGACTTGACCTGTTAAAACATCAGTTAGTGATACTTTTTGAGCTATTTTATCACTCGCGCGCCAGTTAACCAAAATTTGTCCGCTGTTGGCATCGATACCTTGATACCCTCCTGTATGGGAAGTTAAAGCGTTAAA
Organism: Calothrix sp. CBUCES-K 9914; assembly: GCF_059640475.1. Classification (NCBI taxonomy): domain Bacteria; kingdom Bacillati; phylum Cyanobacteriota; class Cyanophyceae; order Nostocales; family Calotrichaceae; genus Calothrix; species Calothrix sp. CBUCES-K 9914. Next base: position 4,161 of record NZ_JBXXZH010000382.1, on the reverse strand, counting down.
ATTAACTTTATCAACTGTAAGTGTTTGATTACGAGCAATATTAACTTTGCTGATACCTTTAAATTTGAAGTACTCAAAGGCTAGCTGTAAACTTAAAGAGTATTCTGTTGTACATAATGAATTAGGTTCTTGCTTCATAAACAACAACTGGCGCCTTATAATACCATCTTGATCACGAATAAAATCGCTGAACCCTAAACGCTCATTAACGAGTTGTTTAGGTATTTCAGGTGGTGGTGCAATACCTTTACTGTTGGCACCTATATAACTACCTTTACATATAGCAATCAAATTTTTGCTTTCTCGGAGACGAGTTGTTAACTGTGGGTCTTCAGATTCAAAGTCACGGTATATATCTAAACCAATTACTAATGGTCTATACTGTTGCAATCTATCTAAAAGTATGTTTAATGATTTATCTGAAATAGAAGTTCCTTTTAATGATTCACCTTTACGACGCTGTTCTGCTAAATCATTATCATCTACTGTAACTAACAAAATCCGATTATCCAGTTTTTCTTTTACTATATTAGAGCGTAACCACAGCATTTGGTCAAATGCTTTTAACTCTGTACCCTCGAAAAGTCCTAGTAGTCGTGTTAATATTATTGCTGATGTAAATACAGTAGCTATTATCCCTAAACGTAGTTTTGTATTTTGATGCAAATGCAGTAGAGGCGCCTTTGAAGAATTTTGGTAAACTTGGTTTGAACTAAAATCTTCAACTGGGACAGTAACTTTAATGTTATGTAGTTGATGCCAGTTTAAAGGTTGTGCAAGCGGGTTATTTTGACAAATCATCGGTAGCCAAGTTGCACAAGGAAACTGGTCTTCAAGTCCTTGTAGTCGTTCGCGCGCGCGACGTACAGCAATAAATAAAGCTGTACCACTGGCATATTCACTTAAAAAGTAGTGTAAAAATTTGCTAGCAATTTTATCAGTTACAGGTTCACGCATGAAAATGATTTCGGGTATCTGTAAACAAGATAGTTCGCGCGCTAACCCCAAACCATCACACGAGTTGAATATCGCTAAATTTAACCCTCCCGTAACTGCTTTACTCAGCGCATATCTAAGTTCTGCCATACTCAAACTCTGGGTTTGATTTAGATACAGGCGCCCACTTTGGTCTGAATGCGTTAAACTGTGTCCAGCAAAAAATAAAATATCCCAGTTCCTTTCCCACAAATAATCATTCAACTCTTGGCGCCCAGGCTCTATTAAAAAGGTAATATCAGCATGAGGCATTTGTTGAAGTATTTCTGTGTCAGCTTGAGTATCAATACCCCGACTGTCACCAACTATAGCTAGAATCTGAACCTTTGTATTCGTTGGGTGAAATTTGTCGCTGTGTTCGTAGTTGGGAGATGCAACTGCTATTTCTGCTTCTGTATAGCGTTCCAACAAGTCCCAAGAATGCCAAGGCAAACGTACTAGTTGACAGTTTTCAGTTTGCAGGACAACCCGAATGCTATCTTTAATATCAAGACGAGAGAGCCATTTTTCTCGCAACGGACGAAAAGAATCAGATTGTAACCAAGAATTAAAATGCGCTTGTAATATTTCAGATGTTGTCTTGATATCAGCAGTTATTGATACGTTTGTTATCTGAACTTTATCCGCAGACAACCGAAACGCACTACCTAAACGTCGGTAGTTTGAACACCAATGGTTATAGTAAACCAGCAAATGTGGCGCCGCAGGTAGTCTACCTGTAATTTCAACATTCGGTAGTTCACCTTCTGTACCAATCTGCAACGTGACGGTAAATCCCTCATCAAAATTGCCGTCACCAAATTTTAGGACAACTAGCTTACCCATATCAAGCTTTGTAAGTATCGAAAAAATAATTTATACTTAACTAAATCATAAAATTCTCAGTAATATAAGCTCCATCAATTCCTACTCTTACACTAAACCTTTCTCCAACTTCACCGCTAAATTGTAACTGAATGTAATTATCGGCACTGCGTGCTTGTGCTGACAAAAATAAATTATCACTACTGTCAAAAACAGCTAGCGTCACGCCTGGTTGTAAGTATATTTTACCGCCAGTTGTATGTAACTGTAGACGAATACTGGTTTGGTGGTCTACTTGGGGTGTAAGCTCCACTATCAACATAACGGGTTGATTTGCAATTTGAATTCCGATATCAAATAACTTTGCCCGTCGAGTTGCCGTTGCTACCTCATAACTACGAAATACGTAAGCAGGTCGTAATTCTGGCTGGTCTAGTATCGATTCTACAGTCTGCCACCCGTACTCAACTATACCAGTAAACCATCGACTTAGACTGACTAAAGTTGGTTCTTTAGTTGATTCTTTTAATTGTTCAAGGTATGTAGTTAAATTATCTATTGGTTCGAGTTGGCTTAAAGGAACTTCCTCGCTTTCTACATTTTTCATAAACCCGATTATTTTGGCTTCTTGTAAAGACTCATCAATTACGATTACAATATATGCCGCGCGTGTTCCCCAACTTTCTGGAGGAATGTAACAAAAGTCTTGAGAAGCGCGCGTACTTCTGCACTCAATTTTACCGATACCAGGTACTTCCAAATCAGCAACATCTGTACACAAGCGCATAACAGGGTTCCAACAGTCAGCAGTATTAAGGTCAGTTAAAATACCCATTAAATCAAGGTAATAACGAACAGTTAATACCGAAAGTGTATTCAAAAGAACTTGTTCAGCTTTTTCTGTTGTCGGTTGCTGTTTGGCAAAACTGCGCGCGGTAGAACGAGCAGCTTCAGATATTGGTAGCGGCAAAGCATTGCATGTCATATTTACTCCCTAATGGTAAAATGGTAAATGCTGATGTGTACATATCGCCTATATATATGGATTTTACGCAGCAAATCAAATAAATTTTTCAACGACTGTCGAATTCACAGGTTCAAAGTCAACAAGAAGTCTATTTATTCCATCCATTATGATTGGAAATTTTTCTTTAGGTACGTTTAACTCCTGAAAACATTTATCTCTATATCTTTCTTTTTCAGTAAAATTAGTGATGGCTTTAACTAATGGCTTTTTGACTTCGTAGGTTTCTTCAGCTTTCGCAATTGCCCGTGCGGGTATTTCGTTATTTACACGCAATATTGCTAAGTCAATCAAATCTCTAGATTGTGTACTAGAATCGTTCCATCGGTCAGCATTAGCCATTAGTTTTGATGTAAATCTATCGCTTATACTTAGACAAGGAATTTTTGTCCATTGAGGATAAACAGGAGGGTCTAAAGTAAAAATACCATTGGCTACAATTTCTACTTTAATAGTTGTTTCATCTACTATAACAGGAAAACGAATACCATATTGATTTATTGTAGTGTCACCTAATTCGACATCTGTTGTACTTTGAAATAATGCGACAATTCCTTCGTCGTAAATCAAATTTCTTAAATATCTATAATTTTCAGTTCCATAAGGGAAGAGGAAATCAATATCTCTACTAAGCCTGTATTCATCATACTCTAATGCCAATAGTGTACCACCGCCAAAGTATGCAGAAGCTTTTTTGAAAACTTCTGGATTAAAAGAATTAAGGACTTTAAGTATATTATTGTGATGTTCGAGATTAAACATTTCAAAATCCGGCAATATCCAAGAGTTATATTTTTTCGCTAAATAATGAATAAAATCTTTTTCTTCTTGGTTTAAATTGTTGAAGGTTGTTTGATGATGCCAATTGCGTTGATACAATTGAACCATTTCTTTCTCACTCATTTGATATACATTTTTTAACTGCCAACCAATAGATTCTAGAAATGGTAGTTTTTGCGGATTGAGCATAAAATTATCGTGATAATGGGTTTTGATTTTGCGCTGCGGAGTTTACCGTTTGAGAAATGCGCTTTAACCTTGTTTCCAGGCGCCTAGCTGATTGTATCCAAGTTAGGATATTCTTTTTAGATGTGTTGCTAAATGCCTGAAAATATTTGTATGCAGTCTGGTTTGCTTCTAAAGCTTGTTGTAAATCAGTGGGAATAGTTAACGCTTCGATAGCATCTAAGCTTGTCCATGAACCGTTTTGTTTGGCTGTTTCGATTTTGATCAAACCAGCTTCTGTCATTAAACCTTGTTCGATAAGTTCTTCTATATATTGTTTATTTAATTTTGACCACACACTTTGAGGTTTCCGAGGTGTAAATATTTGCATA
>NZ_JBXXZH010000381.1:0-6500 GCF_059640475.1 Calothrix sp. CBUCES-K 9914 | reverse complement strand
TTGGAGGATTTGCTTTAAGTCAAGATGAAACGATTCATGCTGCGCGGATGTTTAACACAACGCTGCACGGATTTGTTTTAGCAGACAAAGCAGGATTATTTTTGTTTTCACAATCAGTTGACGATAGTTTCGAGTGGATAGTTGAGACATTAATTAACGCAATAGAACGTAAGTAATCCATCTTTACAATATATATAAAATTATATGTGGAATTTACCCGGCGCCCCTTGGTTAATTGCTCACAAATCGATGCTGGCTGTAAATAAGCCAAAGCTATTTACAATTTGTGGGCAAGATTATGTTTTGTGGAAAAACGAGAAAGGTGAAATTTCGGCATTAGATAATGTTTGCCCTCATCTAGGCGCCAAGCTTTCAGATGGTTGGATTTGTAGCAAGACGAATACGATAGCATGTCCCTATCATGGTGTAGAGTTTGACGGTGAGGGAAGGGCAATTGTTCGTGATGAAAAAATATCAAAACCCCTTGCCAATAAATTAGAAATAATAGTACGGGGAAACTGGGTTTGGACTTATGCTAATGCTGAACCGAAAATTTCAATTCCCAATGCGATGGAAGAAATAGAAAGTGAATATTACTTTGCTGGTGTATCTGGTGACTTTAGTATTCAGGCGCCGTTACTTTACGCATTAGAAGTTAATCACGATTTTAATCATGCTAAAGCAACGCATCGTGATTTATTCAAGTTCAAAGATATTAAAATCGATTCGTTTTCTCACTCTTATTACTTTTCTATAGTGAATTTGCAGCAAATACGAGAAGATAACACATTTGCTGAATATATTCAAAACCCATTGCTATTATCTTATCCAAAATCGATTAAGGCAGTTGCTAAAAATTATTTTCCTTCAATTGTGGCATTTTATTCAGATACCCCACTTGGCAGTATATGTGACGTTTTCGTAATTTATCCCGAATCTGAAAATAAAACTCGCACGTTTATGCTTATTTACCGCTCTAGGTCACTTGGTATTCTCAACCCAATGATAGATAAGTTACTAATTCAAGCTGGAGATGACGTATTACACCAAGATGCTCATGTAATTGAGAATCTTTATCCTAGATTTGAGCCGAAAATGCGGTTGCCCAACGAACAACCTTGGAATTGGGTCAGAAAATTATATTTTGATTGGTCTACAACTGCCCCCTCTCTTACAAAAGGGTGAAAAAAGTCATGCTTGTGCGATTATGTGTATGAATAAAGCAACGTGATTTTACTCATGCTGAAGTGGTGACTTTAGATTCATGCGCTTTATTGCACCTCATCTTTATTATTAAAACATAGCTTGAATCAAACAAGTTTTAATTCACTTTACAAAAACAACCACAGATATGAATAAGTTGAAATCTTTGATTCTTATTGGTACAGCTAGCTTGTTAGCAATTGGTGGCTTTGCAGCTTCTCCAGCTTCTGCACAAGATGCTCGCGATGTTAGAATTCGTCATCAACAAGAACTTCGTCATCAGCAGGAACTTCGTCATCAGCAGGAACTTCGTCGTCAACAAGAACTTCGTCGTCAACAAGAAATTCGTCGTCAACAAGAAATTCGTCGTCAACAAGAACTTCGTCGTCAACAAGAACTTCGTCGTCAACAAGAAATTCGTCGTCAACGTGATGCGCATAGGGAATATAGATAATAATATAGTCAGCCAATAATTTAATTAACTTAAACTAAATTATTCGGAATAAGGCATTGGGAAGTTTGACCGCTACCTAATGCCTTTTTAAATTTATATAGCAGTCCTAAATTATTTGTAAAATCGTGTGTTGTAGAGACGCGATTAATCGCGTCTCTACGCAGCAAAATTTTCAGATAAATGTTAGGTAGAGACGTTACATGTAACGTCTCTACACATTTTGTACGTAAAAATACTACCATAAGCAATACTATAAATTTATACATTGATTATCCGGACGTATAAACTAAATTTTGTAAGGAGAAAATAGGGCGCCTCCCCTATGCCCCATAACCCAAACATATTGGTATCTGGGTTTAGTAAAACATAAGCAAATATATAGTAATTGCTAGGGTAAGAAAATGAACACAGTAAATTTATTCGACGATATTTCATTAATTAAAGAATATATTCAAGGTAAAAATAAGCTTGGCTTCAATAATAACCTACGTGTGGAGCCTGTTGGTGAGACAATTCAGCTACTTACCAAAAAAGGTGTAATGCTTGCATCTGTTAACATAGCTAGTCAATTTAAAATTATTTTAGTACGCCAAAATTCTAATTATTGGGAACTGATTAATAAAATTCTCTTGGAAAACAGTTTAATGCCAACAGGGAAACTGGTAAATGAGCTAATGCGCTATGAATACCACCCAATTCCAAGAGGCTATCAGATTAATTACGCTGAAGCTAATGAACTATGGCAGTACTGGCAACGTAACACTAATCAAGACATAGATGGCACAAAACGCCTGAATTTACTTGTCTTTAACCCTGAAGGTTGGCAACCTATTAAAGATATTGCACTAAGTAACGAGACTGTTTTTATTAAAACCTATGGCTCTGATGTCGTTATTCACAATTGTTCCCGAATAGCTTGGCTGGCGCCAACACGCAAATCTTTTGACTCTTTACCACCACAAAAACATACTTTTGTCAAGGAAAATATTCAACAAAATTCTCTGCCAGCGATTGTAGAAGAGGATAAGTCACATGAAAACTTGCAGATTGTTGTCCAAAATATGCTATTGAGTGAAGCTCAAGTTAATCAGGAAAGCAAACAAGCACAGCAAACTCTTGTGCTTAATAGTACAAAATATAGTTCAAAAACAACTGGTAACGTCCTAAGTATTTATCAAGGAAGACTTTACATCCAAACTATCGAAGGTGAAATTGTGGTACAGGGTTCAGATTTGGCATTTTGGTTTAGTCCCCCTGAAGGACAGAACATCAAACCTCAACCGATAAAAGTAAAATAGCGGCAAATACTAAGGGGGTAATAACTAAGAGGTAATCGTTAAGGGGTAATAACTAAGGGGTAAAGGTTTTCTTTCCTTCCCCTTAAACAATATATAAAGAAAATATTTATTAACCATTAATATATTTTTCGCATTTTGAAACTTTTTTTGAGGTAAATTGTAATACTCATAAAAATAATATAATCATTAATAATACTGAAACATGAGTGCGCGTAAGTTTGCGTGAATGTAAACTACATTGCCAGTAACCATAAATTTAGATAAGCCATGAATAGCTAACGTTAGTTCTGTAAGATAAAATACATTTACCCGCAAAAATAGTTGCAATCTACCAGATATAGGGAGCTACCTGAGCGTGGGAAAATCAAAAAAAGAAATATTAGAGAGGAAAACCGTATAGTATGCACCTGAGTGATATCACCCATCCCAACCAGTTGCACGGTTTATCAATTCGACAGTTGCAACAAATCGCCCGCCAAATTCGTGACAAGCACCTCCAAACAGTTGCGGCAATTGGTGGGCATTTAGGACCTGGTCTGGGTGTTGTAGAATTGACGCTTGGGCTTTATCAAACACTTGATTTAGACTGCGATAAAGTTATTTGGGACGTTGGACACCAAGCCTACCCTCATAAACTGATTACAGGGCGTTATAGCAATTTTGATACGCTGCGGCAAAAAGACGGTATCGCGGGTTATCTCAAACGCGGCGAAAATAAATTTGACCATTTTGGCGCCGGACATGCTTCAACTTCGATCTCCGCTGCTTTGGGTATGGCGTTAGCGCGCGATATCAAAGGCGAAAAGTTCAAAGTTACTGCTATCATCGGTGATGGCGCCTTGACGGGAGGTATGGCACTCGAAGCTATTAACCATGCTGGACACTTGCCAAAAACGAATTTACTGGTAGTTCTCAACGACAACGAGATGTCTATTTCTCCAAACGTTGGCGCCATCCCCCGCTACCTCAATAAAATGCGGCTTTCTCCTCCAATGCAGTTCATCACTGATAACTTTGAGGAACAGGTGAAAAACTTACCGTTTGTAGGTGAGTCCCTTTCTCCGGAACTAGAACGCATTAAAGAAGGGATGAAGCGGTTAGCGGTGCCTAAAGTTGGAGCAGTGTTTGAAGAACTCGGTTTTACCTATATGGGGCCAGTCGATGGACATAATTTGGAAGAACTGATATCAACGTTTAATAGCGCGCATCAAATTCCTGGGCCTGTTTTAGTTCATGTTGCCACAATCAAGGGTAAAGGGTACGAAGTAGCCGAAAAAGATCAAGTTGGATATCACGCTCAAACTCCATTTAACCTGACTACTGGCAAAGCGATCCCTTCGACCAAACCTAAACCACCTGGTTATAATAAAGTATTTGCTCATACCCTTGTTAAACTTGCCGAGCAAAATCCAAAAATTATTGGTATTACTGCGGCAATGGCAACTGGTACAGGATTAGATAAACTTCAGCAAAAGCTCCCAAATCAATATATAGATGTGGGTATTGCTGAACAACACGCGGTAACATTAGCGGCAGGACTTACAACTGAGGGAATACGTCCTGTATGTTGCATCTACTCAACTTTCCTGCAACGAGCATACGACCAAATTGTTCATGACGTATGTATCCAAAACTTACCTGTGTTCTTCTGTCTTGACCGGGCAGGTATCGTTGGTTCGGATGGTCCCACACACCAAGGTATGTATGATATTGCTTACCTGCGCTGTATCCCCAATATGGTATTAATGGCGCCTAAAGACGAAGCCGAAATGCAGCGTATGGTTGTTACTGGCGTAAATCATACCAGTGGTCCAATTGCAATGCGATTCCCGCGCGGTAGCGGTTACGGTGTACCTTTGATGGAAGAAGGTTGGGAACCTTTGGAAATTGGTAAAGGTGAAATTCTTCGTAACGGCGATGACGTATTGCTTGTGGCATACGGTACAATGGTGTACCCAGCCATGCAAACCGCCGAAGTTCTCTCAGAACACGGTATTCAAGCAACCGTAATTAACGCGCGTTTTGCTAAACCGTTAGATACAGAGTTAATACTGCCACTAGCTAAAAAAATCAAGCGTGTTGTTACCCTTGAAGAAGGTTGTACAATGGGAGGTTTTGGGACTGCCGTTGCCGAAGCGCTCTTAGACGCGGATATTGTAGTTCCGGTGAAACGTATTGGCATTCCCGATATTTTAGTGGAACACGCAGAGCCAAACGAATCAAAAGCCCAACTCGGTTTAACTAGTCCACAAATGGCTGACACTATTATGCAAGCTTTCTTCAAAAAAGAGCTTTCAGTAGTCAGTTAACACGTAGGTTAGGCGTCCCGCCTGACCATCAATCAAAATATCATGTAAATTTAAGTCACGGATGCGCTATTTTCCACCCGTGACTAAATTATTATTTTTACGCTGTCCAGCCCAAGTTTTTAACCATGAATCCTTCTAACAGCCAAGTATATTCCGTAATATGGCATAACGACACCGTTTCACTTATCGACCAAACCCGCATACCATACGAATACGCACTTGTAGAAATTCACCGTAGCGACGATATGGCGCGCGCTATCAAAACTATGATAGTTCGAGGCGCCCCAGCGATAGGAATAGCTGCGGCATATGGTATGTATTTGGGTGCAAGAGAAATAAAAACAGATAAGCGCGATGTCTTTTTAGCTGAGTTAGAAAAAGTTGCCGCAATGCTACGTGCGACTCGTCCCACCGCAGTTAATTTGTCTTGGGCAATATCACGGTCAATGAAAGTAGCATATGAAATGTTAGGTACTGTTGACGATATTAGAAAAGCGCTCCTCGAAACCGCCCAATCAATTCAAGTAGAAGACTTACAAACTTGTCAAGCTATTGGCGATAACGGGTTAAAAGCGCTACCCGCAAATCCACACAAATTAACTTTACTTACTCATTGCAACGCAGGTGCCCTAGCTACTGCTGGATATGGTACAGCATTGGGTGTGGTACGTTCAGCATGGCGTGAAGGTAGATTAACAAGAGTATTCGCTGATGAAACCCGTCCTAGGTTACAAGGCGCCAAATTAACAGCGTGGGAATGTACACAAGAAGGTATACCTGTTACGGTAATTACTGATAGTATGGCAGCACACTGCATGAAACAAGGGTTAATACACGCTGTAGTCGTAGGCGCCGACCGTATAGCAGCTAATGGTGACACAGCAAATAAAATTGGCACGTATAGTTTGGCACTAGTAGCAAAAGCTCATAACGTACCGTTCTTTGTAGCGGCGCCGCTTTCTACAATAGATTTTGACCTTGCAGACGGTAGCAGAATACCCATCGAAGAACGTGACCCCACAGAAATTTATCAAATCGGCGAAACCATTATTACACCAACCATCGGCGTAGACTACTATAACCCCGCCTTTGATGTTACACCTGCCGAATTAGTAGAAGCGATAATTACCGAAAACGGCGTATTTGCTCCCAAAGACCTAGCAAAATCAAAACAACTACAACCCGTATAGAACAATCGTAGGTTGGGTGGAGGCTTTGCGGAACCCAACACCTTCA
>NZ_JBXXZH010000380.1:0-6513 GCF_059640475.1 Calothrix sp. CBUCES-K 9914 | reverse complement strand
TTTTTATGGAGATGCACAGCTTTATTCTATCTATTGTACTTCACTAGACCGAAAAACGCTATATGACTTTTATTCATTGCTAGTTACCCTTAATTTATGCCAATTACTGAACTTATACTTATCAGTATTTCTGCTTTGGCACAACTTATGCAGCACAGGTGAGATGCCTGTGCCACAAAGGCAACTCTACTAGGTATTATGTATCACATCAATGAAGCCGTATAAGCCGATGATTAGCATTAAAATGGCATTTATTTTGGTTACGCGCGCTCCATAGGTTGGTTCAAGTGCTTCACGAACCAAAATTGAAATTGCGGAACCGACGACGAAGCTTAATGCTAGCACCATGTAAGGTTTTTGTGTTGGAAATGCCATGGATGCTGCTAGCATTAACATCGCAAGGAATAACATTACAAATTCGATAAACCGAGGTGGGTTATATTGACTTATATAAACAAAAGTGCTAAACCAAAATCGTAAAGTTTGCATATGAATTTAGGGGTTAAAGGTTGGCAACGGATGTAACGGATGGTTTGTAATGTTTATTTTGAGGCGCCGTACCCACAACTTGTTACTGACCAATAAACTATCCGTTACATCCGTTCAATCCGTTGCCAGTATTTATCGAACTCCAGTTTTTACACCCGTACCATTTTTAGATGCAGTATCTTCTGGTATTTCGACGCCAAAAATGCGACCGAATACTTTTTCAACTTTATACCCTGAATCTATAGATTCAAGCGGGTCTTTACGTAAACGATGACGTAGACACAGTGTAATTACGCGACGAATATCATCTATTGTTACTTCGTTGCGTCCTTCAAAGGCAGTAATTGCTTTTGCCGCGCGGTTGGTAACGATATCACCCCGCAAACCATCTACATCAAGTTCGGCGCAAACTTCAGAAATTTTTACCCGTAGGTCATAGTCCATATTAACCGAGGGTAATAAATTTTGAGCGTTGATGACACGTTGCTGCAACTCATCTTGCTGTGGTTGGTACTTTTCTAAGAAAGGATGAGGGTTTTGGTCAAATTCTGAACGTTGTTCGACAATTTGAACTCGTAATGCTGGTTCTTTAACGGTGCGTATTTCAGCGTGCATTCCAAAACGGTCGAGTAACTGGGGACGCAGTTCTCCTTCTTCTGGGTTGCCGGAACCAACTAATACAAAGCGCGCGGGGTGACGAATTGAAATACCTTCACGTTCGACGGTGTTCCAACCGCTTGCTGCTGAGTCGAGGAGTACGTCAACTAGGTGGTCATCTAACAAGTTGACTTCATCAACATATAATATACCCCTGTTTGCTTTGGCAAGTAATCCTGGTTCAAACGCTTTTACACCTTCTGAAAGTGCCTTTTCTATATCAATTGTGCCGCAAACCCGGTCTTCGGTGGCGCCTAAAGGTAAATCAACCATCAGCACTTTACGCTGCACGACAGAAACGTTATTTCCTTGCTGTATATGCGCGCGAACATCATCACCCATTAATTCGGGGTCACTAGGGTGACTGTTAAATGGGTCATTTTCAACAACGGGAATTTCTGGAAGCAAGTCGGCCAACGCGCGGATGGTGGTGGACTTACCCGTTCCTCTATCCCCCATAATCATTACACCACCAATTTTGGGGTCAATGACGTTCAACAGCAAAGCCAGCTTCATTTCTTCCTGACCGACAATTGCTGTAAATGGAAAAACTACACGACGAGTGTTTGCTGTAGCTTGAGCAGTTGAACTCACCCTTATTACCTTTTGCTATATTTCTCTTATCATCGCTTTATATTGTGCCATAACCAGGGTAACGGCGAAAGACGTAAATTAATTTGCCCCACCAATACGTGCGTAATATGAAGAACGTAGGGTGTGTGACGCTACGAAAAAACTTCAGTTCCTGCGATAAGCCTTGTAGCGTCACGCACCAACGAGCGTATTATGACAATATTGTAAGTCTTGTTTATAATAAGTAAAGAAAGTAAAAGTTTAAAATTATGCATGTAACTTATCGTGTGAATGCTAGCCAACTAAACCAAAGCTTTCTTGATGCATTAAAGGCTACTTTCCAGAACAAAGAAATTGAAATTGTTGTATATGATGTTGATGAAACTGCTTATTTAATGGCATCAGAGGCGAATCATAATAAATTACTCAAGGCTATAGATAATATTAAGAGCAGGTCTAATTTGATTGAAGTTAATATAGAAGTTACCGAAGGCGCCGCAAAACCCGTTCGATAAACCGAATATAGATGCTCTTATACAGAAGCAATTTAATGATGACATGTGGAGAGTGATGAAGGGACAGCTTCCTTGTCTGGAAACATCCGCGAACTGCCTGCAACAACAACAAGAAAAAGCAACAGGTGCCTTCTATATATAGTTGTGACCTGAGTAAACCTGAGAATAGTTACTCATTCTTAGAGGATAAAAACTGTAACGTTATTATTGGTGGGGCACCTTGCCAGAGCTTCTCAAATGCAGGGAAACGTAACGAGGATGATGACAGGGGGAAATTGAGTATAAGTTACGCGCGCATTATTCAACATGTTAAACCCAAAATATTTGTATTAGAGAATGTCGAGAGATATAAGAAGAGTAATAAATACAAACAAGTCAAGGAAATTTTCAAAGCTTGTGGATATGGTTTAACTGAGACTATATTAAATGCTTCACTATGTGGTGTTCCACAAGCAAGAAAAAGATACATATGTATTGGAGTGTTGAATGGTAGTGATGATGAATTACTTTCTCTGCTGCATGGAAGATTGGCGCCTCATCCTATGAGTGTTAGAGATTATTTAGGAGATTCTCTAGGAACAGAATTTTATTATCGTCACGCGTGCAGTTACCAACGTAAAGCAATTTTTAGTGTAGATGAACCGAGTCCTACCGTGAGGGGAACAAATAGACCGATATCTAAGAACTACATTCCTCACAAGAATGATGCTTGTAGAGATTTAAAAAAAGTGCGTCCCTTAACTGCGATAGAAAGGAGTTATATACAGACGTTTCCAAAGAGCTTTGATTTTGATATTGATAATCAAACTAAAACGATGCATTTATTATTTAATATAATATCAGACAATACTTATTTTTTTCAACAAAAATAAATATGATAAATGAATTTGAGGAACATATAAATAGTCAATGCTACAAGGGATAAAATAAAAATCCCCTAACCCCCTTATTAAGGGGGCTAAAAACCTCTTAAAGTCCCCCTTATTAAGGGGGATTTAGGGGGATTGATTTTAAGTTAATGTCTTAACCGAGTACTATTGTATACATAGTAAATTCAAGTTTTTTAGTTTGCGAAAGATAGTACACGCACTTCTGATGGTGAAGTTATACCAGGAATTGGGGAAAATATTTATTTAAGACTTAGATTTGATAATCAAGATAATAAAAATGAATACATTTCTGAAATAGTCAAGCAATGACGCTCTAAATTTTTACGCCGAGACAATAAAAGCTACTAGTCTTATTATTGCTAGTAGCTTAATCATTGTAGGTGATTGAAAATGGCTTAAGAAACACAAGTAAATAAAACGGCGCCTAACTTTAATTATTTCCAATCACCTTGTAAAGTAAACGGTGCCCAATAATATGGACTTTTCCATTCATTACTATTCCACAACTGTAATTGTGCTTCTCGTAAAGCAATTGTCGGCGCCTTCCCTTGTATAATAGCTTTGTAGAATATAGGCATTAATTTAGATGTACCTTCGTCACTAACTTGCCACAAGGAAACTACCGCGCGCTTTGAACCCGCATACATTAATCCTCGTGTTAACCCTACTAATCCTTCACCCTTAACATCTTTACCCAAACCAGTGTCACATGCGCTTAGTACAACTAGTTCGGCGCCTAAGTCTAAGTTAAAGATGTCACCCAAGCGTAAATAACCTTTTTCAACAGGTTTACCTTGTTTATCAACTTGCGATAGTACAATACCTGACAGTTCAGGGTTTGTAGTATCAACAATTCCATGAGTAGCAAATAATAGGAACCGATATTTTTTAAGTTCTGGATTGGTTACAAAGTTATAATTTGCATCAAAATCATAAGCGTGAATAGCATCTTGAGGTGATACAAGTTTGAGAATTGCGTCAGCTTCCGTGCGCGTACCTTTCAAACGCGACATCCCATTACGTTTAATATTTTTTAACTGTAAAAACTTTGAGTTTACGTTGCATTTTTATTACTCTGCTCATAATTAATAACTCAGGCGCCAGTTAATCAAACCTACTCCTAGATAATATTTCCCGTATGTATTGACTTATGCAATTGCAACCAAATAACTTTTCACGACTAAGTATTATTTTTATCACTGTCAAAACTACCACAGAATCAATTGCCAAGCGGCGCCAAGCACCTTAATTAAATATGAAGATACTAAAATACATGGGTACTTGTAAGTTTCAAAAAAGGAAGCACTAATCAAAAACGGCACCCAAAAAACAGGCGCTGATGTAAAAAATCTATCAAACGGCGCCTTCGCTACTTTGCTACCAAGGTTGTTTTTACTAGTACCAATAACAAAGTAAACTATTTTCTAGTAGCAGTAGAGCTTAATAAACTAGCGTTAGAAGAAGATACAACGGTATAAGCTTTATTAATTGAAGCTTTGAATGATTTATTTAATAAATATGGTAAAAAAGTTACAGTTTGATGTTCAGTATTAGTATATTTAATATCACCAAATTAGAATTACTTTTTCTGTTACATGGAAGTTTGGCGCCTCATCCAATAAGTGTAAGGCAATATGCGCGGAAATTCTCTAAAAACTATGTTCCACATAAAAATGATGCTTGTAGAAATTTAAAGCTTGTACGTCCACTTTCAACTGTTGAGAGAAGTTCTATACAGACGTTTCCAAAAAATTTTAATTTCGACACTAAGAACCAAACAAAGACAAACGGCTCTTCCGTACTTAACGTGCTAAATTTTAATTTAAATCGATAAATCTCCTTTATAATCAAGGCTTACAAGCATTTATAGTTGAAATTTAATAAATTTAATATTTATAAATGTAATAATGGCTGTAAAATAAGCACAGTAAGGCTTTAAACCTAATTTTTTAACAGATTTAGCACGCTAAGTACGGAAGAACCTCCTTTTTTAGTTCACAACTATTGTTCGCAAACTTACTATTTTGTCCAAAGTCCAAATTATACAAAACCTCTCTTAAAATTATTTTACCAACAATACTGATTTAACAGGACGAATAGTATTTTTCCCTTGTCTATCTATTTTGCCATTATAAGTTGTACCATTATAGTAAAGCGAAGACGAACTACCACCATCTAAATTCATTGCTGAGTTAGCGCCTAAATTTTTCATTAAATCAGCTAATGCAGGTAAAGATATACCCGATGGTGTTTCTGGTTTTTGCGCTACCATTAATAAAATAATACTTCCATCCTCAGTAATTCCCACAGCACTTCGAGCGTTAAGTTGGGTGCTACCAATTGCATCCCGACCGTTAGTGTTATCTACAAAACCTTCTTGGACTAAAGTCAGTTCGGGTAATAATCTTGAACCGGTGCCAATTGCATCGATAATTTGACAGTTAGGCGCCGTTTTGTCTTCATGTAGCGTTATTTCATATTGTATTTTAGAATCACACGATAATCTTCTAAATTCTGTACGATTAAAGATTTTAGGTAAATAAGGCTTTAATTTAGGATTATTTACAAGTCTCTCATTTAATTTTGGGTCTGCAACTAACTTTCTTTGTAAAGTAATATAAGACGTTGATTTTTGATTAACTGGGTCAAAATAACCTGCGTTTAACACGGCAACAGCTTTGTGGTTTTGGGCAAATTCTTCAACCGTATTTAATTTCTCTGAGACTACAGGAGTCACCAAGTACTCGCTGTTGGCTGGAATTTTAACTATATGAGCTATACTGTCTGGTAGAGCGCGCGCTTCGTACTCAATTTTTTGAGATGTTGTGATTGTATATTTTTGCGTAGTTTTAGTCGAAGTTAGAGGCACACTAAAAGAACGCCAGGTAAATAACAGCATTCCCAAAGTTACCACTAAAAAACTATACAGCCAGATTTTGTTCACTTTGTACGCGCGGTGTTTTAATGTTGGGTTGCGTTACAAAGCTAATTTTAATCCCCCCTAGCCCCCCTTAATAAGGGGGGAACAAGAAAGTACACAAATCTTAGTTTCTCTTATTAAGGATAAACAAAATCTTAAGCCCCCTTATTAAGGGGGGTTGGGGGGATTAAATTATCGGTTCACATGGGGTTTTTCAGGCATCACCACACTCGAATGATTTGCTTTACCGTTTTTGCTATGACCGTTGGTGTGTCCATTACCATTATTATTTTTGCGGGGTTGGATAACGCCATATCCACCGTGGTTACGCTCGTAAATAACGTTAATTTCGTCAGTTTCCACATTATGGAACATATAAAAGTCGTGTCCCACCATTTGCAGTTGCTCTAAAGCTTCTGTCATTGTCATCGGTGGCATGGCAAAATATTTAGTTCGCACAACCTCTTTG
>NZ_JBXXZH010000379.1:0-6540 GCF_059640475.1 Calothrix sp. CBUCES-K 9914 | reverse complement strand
TTGACCTTTTATCAGCAAGCATAAGTTTAAGAAAGTTATCGCGATTTTGTTTGTCAATGTTGGCGCCGTTACTGCATTTATCTTGATAGTTCGCGGTTGCTGAATCGGGGCTAGTCATAACCAATGCTGGTACAGGCACGGACTGAGCAGCAGTGTGCCCACTATAAGCGAAGAGTGGGAGAATACATAAAGTGAAAAAAATAAAGCGCATTAAATGGGACTTACGTGAATTAATGTGTACAATCAAGATTAACTCATGTTTATATGGCGCCGAAGCACATTTATATATTTTTATCGGTTCCTTCTTGTGAGTGCCACTGAATTAAAGAAGGCGCCAATGCGATAATTTGTGCTTAGGCACCTAAAATTAAAGTAGAGGGCACCTAAAATTTGCTGAAATGTTTATTATATTGTTATTTGATGCTTTTGTGTTAAACACATTGCTATGCCTTTTTCGTAGTGTGCTGCTTCATTGATAAAAGTTGGATAGACAACAGAGTTTCCTTTGTAGGGAATCGTTTGACCATCCAACGTTAATAACATTGGGTCATTAGGATGTAAAGCCTGATAATCTTTGAATTCAAGTTGAGGATGAACCATAGCCTGAATTTCTCCTTGTTCGTTTCTTGGAAAATAAACTGCTTCGATATACTTGTAGAGGATAAGAGTATTTGGTTTAAATGGAATTTCTCCGATGTTATACTTTTGTAAATAATCTAAAATGGCATAAACAAGGGCTTCAGTTTTTAGAAAAATGTCAGCATTTAAAACACCTTGAGCAACGGTGCCAACCTCAACACAAAGACTCGATTTAGCAAGCGCGCGCAGTGGAAGAAGATTGGGACTCGGATATAAGTCTCCAAAACTATAAACTTTGATTTCAGAATTTACAGAACTGAGGTAGGCAGCTAGCTGTAAACTGAATAAATCATCATTATCCACAATCAGCGTCAATCCCATGTTGGTGGTTGTACTATGTACATCAACAATAAAATCAATTGGGTTTTCACTATTGAGTCCAAACATTTGGTCAATTTCTTTGGCTCGTAAATTCTCGTAACCAGAAAGTGTTGTATCCTGTAAATCAAGGCGAGAAAAGCAATGATTGAGGTCTCTATCTATATATCGTCTTACTTCTGTAAATGCTTTAGGATTAGCAAACAATGTTAGTGTTTTAAAACTTTCGCGACGAATTAGCTCGCTTAATTTTTGGAACTTTTTGATTAGATATGCTCCGGTAAACTCGTTTCCATGAGTCCCACCTACAATCAACACTCGATTTAGCTTGCTGTTACTCTTCATATTGGCTCTCCAATCGCAAGGCGTGTAGGTCGGTTAATAAATATATTTTGCACTATGAAGTGAGTGGCGCCACTCGCTATAATTTTATGTAGTATATAGTTGACTTCACGCAAGCAATACTGACGCACTGATGGGAGATAAAAATGCCCACGATTCAGATATTAAAACCTGGTGATGAAGAGGCTCTTGAGGCTTTTCTAATACAACATACTAGTACTTCGATGTTCCTACGGTCAAATTCCCGCGCGGTTGGACTATTGGACAACGGTGAAAGATTTCAGGGGACATATGTTGCAGCATATGAAGATGGTCAAATCGTTGCAGTTGCTGCACACTATTGGAATGGTATAATAATTCCCCAAGCTCCTGTTTACCTTGAGGAACTGATTAAAACTGCTGTAACTCAATCAGGTCATATGATTTCTGGAATTAGTGGACCAGCGAACCAAGTTGAAGCTACTTCATACATTCTAGAACTTGAAGAAAAACAAATTTGTCTTGCTGAACGAGAAATCTTATTTTCTCTACCACTTTGTGATTTAAAAGTTCCGGATTCCTTAACATATGGAGAAGTCCTGTGTCGGTTGCCTGAGCTAGAAGAATTAGAATTGCTTGCTAAGTGGTGTGCTGCTTACACAGTGGAAACGGAAACGCTAGGGCAAACAGAAACACCAAAGTTGCTATCTGAGTGTCAACAAACTGTACAAAGGCGCCAGTTAGATAAGGTTCATTTTTGTCTAATTAAAGAAAAAAAGCCAGTTGCTTACTGTACTTTTAATGCTCAATTACCTGATATTGTACAAATTGGTGGAGTCTTCACACCTCTTAATATGCGGGGTAATGGATATGCAAAATGTGTTGTTGCTGGCGCCTTATTACACGCGCGCTCCAATGGAGTAACCCAAGCTATCCTGTTCACTTGTAAAAACAATGTAGCCGCACAATCTGCCTATAAAGCTATTGGATTTGTGCCAACCGGGGAAGAATATGGTTTGTTGCTATTACATGATGCTGTTGCAGGCAGATAATTCAAAGCTCTCCACACCGTTAAATTTGATGACAATAGACATTAACAAGAGCGCACTTTAGTCCAACCCTTGCTTTTATATGCTTATTAGCTCTACATTTAACGACATACATGGTGCCTGCTATTACATCAATTATCACGGCGCCTTAATATCCGACTGAATCGGCTTTCTTCAAGGCGCCGTCACTGAAGCTGTATCAGAACTTGAAAGCACTCACATATATAACGAAAACGGTGCCATTGATAACGCTAATTACCAGTATTTATAGATAAATTAATTTTGTGGCGCCGTCCATCCATTTGCTCCGCAGACTCCTGGTTGATTTTGAGGCACAAGTGTAGACAAGCACCAATAATTTTTCCCATCATATACAACGCCATTTTTAATCAATTTTAACTCAGAAATTGATCTCCATTCGTGATTCCCTCCTTCATCACGAGATCGATATCTTTTTCCCTTAACTTCTAAAACCAAATCCGTAACTTCTAACCAATAAATACCCTCTGCAATCTGAGTTGAACTATTATTTGACTTTGAGATTTCTTCAGCTACTGCACAAACACTACTTAGTAATGAGAGGCTTGCTGGAGAATTGGCAGGAATCGCAGTTACCCTACCATCTAAATTAACTATCCATCCACGCTCTGTAATTAACTTACTCAAATTAGAGACATTAGATATTTGCAAAATCTTTTTGATTTCTTGAGCATTTGCCCAGCGAGGAGTAGGTAATTTTAATTGACTAATACTTTCATTTCTTTGAATCTTACCTTTATGGCAATATGGTGTAACTCCAATATTTTGCTTGAATAAATCATTTTTTTCTATCCCATATTTGAATACTGTCCAACCATTTTGGCTAACAGGGTTGGCATTTGTCTCAACAGACAAAGTGGCTCCATCACTTGTTTTTTCCTTCATCCGTATTGTTCTACCAATTGCAAACTCTTGAGTCACGAAAGAGATAATAAGTGCAAACAAACAGATTTTTTTCATGTTTAGGGTATTCCAGTTCAACACAATTAATAGCTAGACTTGATTTCTAAGTACCAGTTCCTCAAATTATCGGCAGACTCGAATTTGCGGAATAACAACAAACCAATCTTCGATAATTTCTCCAGATACTTCATTTATATTTAGATGACGATATATACTTTTAATAGTTACCTCACCTGGACGAAACTTAAATTTTTCTGGCACACATCCTTTTTTAGATAACTCTTCGTTTGCTCTCCTTGATAAGGCGCCAATACATTGACCATCTACGGTAAAAATATTCCAACCGTTTTGATTAGAGTTTACTTTCATTGATAATTCGGCACCTTCAGTCAAGTTGATAATGACTTGCTGTTTGCTCTTCGTATTGTAATTGCTTAGAAAAATATCTCCAGGAGTTAAGTCCATATAGAACATTTGCTCTGGCAATGAATCAGTCTTTACAGTCATTCGTTCTGGAACGGCGCCTGTTTCATGTACAAACAGCGATTGCTTAGTAGTGCATATAGTCAATTCTTCTTTAGCGCGCGTCATTGCTACATAAAACAATCTCCGCTCAGACTCAATTTCAGTATTCTTTGTGCTAAAACCATCTCCGAGTAATATGACGTTATGGAATTCAAGACCTTTGGCGCCGTGACAAGTTGTAACGAGTACAGCATCTTCATCTCTAGCAGCTTCAAAGGTTTCATTAAATTCAAATATCGAAGTGAGAATGTCAGCGGCACTAATAGGTAATGCCCCGTCTTCAATGCCGTATCCTCGTTCAATATCAATATCACGCGCGATTTTAAGGAGTATTTTAACTGTTGGTTCAGTTAATCGGCGCCCCCATGTAGTAAAACAAGCTTCAAACCAGTTTAAAACTGATTTGTCTGGTGTCAGGATTTGATGACGTTTAGCTTTTAGTTGGTCAATAAGTTTACAGGTAATGTAATTTCTGACAAGTTTGATACCATCTTTCTTTAAAGTACAAGTTGGAACACCTTCCCTTTCCAAAAGTAATCGAATTGCATCTAGGCTACCCCAGTGTCTAGCTAGTACAGCTATATCTCGAAGTTTGGCGCCGGAGTGTTCTATCTGAGAAGAAATGCGTTGTTGTATCCATGTTGCTTGACTTTCAATGCTACCAAAGGTGTAAGCTTCAACGGGAAAACCTTTATAACCCTGGCGCCCGTTATCTATCCGTACTTGTTCTGAATCTGTAAGCTTACAACGTTGTTTATTATTGGCAATTAATTTATTCGCAGCTTCAATTATTGATTCAGTAGAACGATAATTTTCATTCAGTAATAAACGTTTCGCTTTATACTCTTTTGTAAATTGAATTATGTATTTATTATCAGTACGTCTGAACTCATAGATATTTTGGTCATCATCACCAATAACACAAAGATTTATTTGTACTGACCGTTCGGTGTCGTCAGAGTCATTTAAACCTGCGATTAATGTAATTAAACGATACTCAGTCTCGCTAACATCTTGATACTCATCAACAAATATATGTTCGAGTTTACCAAGTAGTTGAATACGTCGCTGTTGCGTATCGTCAGACTCTTCTGAGGATTCCTCACCCTTCTCTAGAAGTACACATGCTTCAGTGATTAATTTATCAAAATCAAACTCTTGAGATTTAGTGTTTTCCCCAAGAGTACGACCTAATAAAGCTAGAGATAAACCGTGGAAGGTAAAAACACGAATCCGCACGGCAAGGTTGCCTATTAACTTCTGCAACCTGACTTTTATTTCTGTAATTGCGTTTCGGTTATAAGCCAACACTAATATACTTTGCGGTTCAACTCGTTTAACTTTTACCAAGTAAGCAATACGATGAACAATAGTTCTAGTTTTACCCGAACCTGGACCAGCGATTACAGCTAGTGCGTGGTCATCAAACAAAACAATTTTTTTCTGAGACTCGTTTAGTGTTTCTATAATACTGTTGTAATCAGATGGTATTACAGGGCGAGTAGTTTCTTCACCACTTGGTAGTTGATGAGTCTGAGTAAATTCTTCGTGGACTTTACCGAAATAATCATCTATATATTGCAGGCGCCGTTCGGGTGGAACTTCCCCGTATTTCAACATGTAATGAGTACGCCTTGTTTGCTCATCGTAGCGAGCTTTTATATCAGGGTAGCGTCTACTTACTCTGCTTACATTGGCGCCTTTAATAACCCGCACTTTTAAAGAGTGTTGGAATAAATTAAGGCCTTCACTCAAACGAATAATTTTTCTTTGATGCAACCACAAGAGTATTTGTTCTAGCTCTTTACTATCCCAAACTAATTGCGTACTCTCGGCAACTTCGGTTGCTAAACGTTCTAATTCGTACTTTAAAGGTATAAGAGCGCCTCTTTTATCTTCTAATGCTGTATAAAGTATTTTGAGTACATCGTTGGATAAGATTTGATGGCGCCCTAAGTTTTCACTTACCTTGATATCTCGAAGTTTCACAACATCGCGCGTAACGTGGTTAAGTTTAATCCATTTCTGATTAGCCCAACCTTCTAAAATATCCATTAATACTGAAGCTCTAAGTTTTTTAGAGTTATCTGGGTCGAGACGAGAAGCTAAACCGCGTAAGTTGATTTGAACTTCGGGCGCCGAACCTAACATTTCGGTCAGTACTTCTAATAGCTGTTTTTCTAATTCACGTTTACTGTCGTGTAAATTACGCGCGTCTCCTGTAACTCCCTTCGTTATCATCAGAGCAATTGGAATCTCAACCGAACAAACACCAGCTTTCTTTAACTCTCTAATTCTTGAACTCAGTTCTTTAGTACTAATACCAGATTCATCGCTGAGTCTATCGATAGGGAAATGTTCATTTGTTTGCCCAAAGTACGTTTTAGCTGTGTGCATTGCTAAAATTAACCCTTCAAAAATTTTTATCTCTGATTGAGGCAAATTTTGCTTCCTGCTGTATTGTTCAAAATCAAAGCGAGATTCATCGTAAGTTTTGTGTAGCAATTCAAACTGAATAAAAGTTGATAAATTCTCCGCACGCTCAAGTAAACCAAATTTTTCTAGGTGATGTAAAGCTACTTTGATTTTAGTGTCGCGTTGTTCGGGCGCCGAATCGAACTCTTCATCAAAATCTCCTTCTGAGACAATTTCGTTAGGAGTTACCCAAAACCATTCCTCGGAGGCGCCTTTATGAATCCGGTTCCGTAAATACCTTGTTGATATAAAAGTATTTTTTAAATCCTGC
>NZ_JBXXZH010000378.1:0-6553 GCF_059640475.1 Calothrix sp. CBUCES-K 9914 | reverse complement strand
GGAACTTGCACATTTTTTGGAACCCTTACTATATATGGATTTTTTGAATGTGCAAGTTAGGAGCTATTGGACGCAAAATTTTGGCACCATAAAGAACGCAGTACTTTTTATTTTGAACAATTTGAGCCAGGGTGTTGTTGTCCGGCACTTAGATGACTGACTTTACGAAGGTTGGCACCTAGTACAATTAGTGCTACATTCTACAATAGCTGTTCAAAGTGTCTTATGTGTCGGTTGTAATTGCATCGAAAGTCAAAAATAAGACATGAAAAAAACTCGGATGTTAGTCAGATTCACCTGTCTTACTATATTTATGCTGTTTGCACAGGTAATCATTCAACCTAATTTACAAGCAGCTGCCCCACCAAAACCTCCTTCAACAGGTACACCAAAAGGTAATTCCAGTCCTGGAACAACACGTCCCGAAGCGATATGTAAGCAAACAAGTAAACCACTTACAGCACTTAATGCTAATAATGGTAACGATTTTACCGTATCTGAAAATCCCAGTTTTTGGTTTTATACACCATACACCCAAGACGATATAAAGCACGCAGAATTTTTACTACTTGATGGACAAGAAAGCACGACTATTTACCGTACAACAATTAAATTAGCTACAAAACCGGGACTTATAAAAGTTAGCTTGCCTGCAAATCCTCAAAATTCGCTCCAGCCAAACCAAAATTATCGCTGGTATTTAATGCTAAATTGTCGCGCCAGTCGTAGCGATGAACCAGATGTGGTTGTTGATGGGTGGATACAGCGCAAAATATTTAATAACAATCCTCTAACAAACAAGTCACAAAAATTTATTTTTTATACTAAAAATAATATCTGGTACGATGCTGTCAATGATTTAGCAGAACAGCGTTTGCAGTATCCGAATGATACTAATATTCAAGACGCTTGGAAGAACTTATTAAAACTATTAGGTAAAGAATGGGTAACGCAAGAAGAATTCCTTAACATATAGCACTCTTAATTTATTTTTTAACATAAAGTAGGGTGTGTGACGCTATGACAAAGCTTCAACGTAGCTATAAAACCTGTAGCGTCACGCACCCAACAAAAGTTACAACAAATATTTATAATGCGTAAAGCTAAGTGTATACACCAGGAGAAATTCGCAACAACATCTTTGATAATACAGGATTTGGAATTGCAATCGGTGGTACATCAACACCTATAGTTTCCGATAACCAAATTCGTGGGAATCGTAATGGAGTCGTTTTAACTGACTCAGCACATCCACGATTATTATCAAATTCGATTGAAGAGATTTAGATAGAAATACTTTCAAAAACAATCAAAAACAAGACCAATTTCTAGTTTCTCCACTACCTCAGCAGGTGCCTTCAGAATAAATTAATTTTATTTAATTTATATCACATTTATAACCAGTTGCCTACCAAGATGTAAGGCGCCCAGAAGTATGGGTTTTGATATTCTGGTTGTGTTAGTAGTGCTTTTTGGGCACGATGTAGTGCTTCTGCTTTACTAACTCTACCTTTTTTTAGTTCAGTGTAAAAATGTACCATTAATTGTGATGTGGAGTTATCGTTGACTTGCCATAGTGTTGAGAGGGTGCTGTCGGCGCCTGCTCGTACTGCTAGTCCTGCGAGACCTAAAATAGCTCGATGGTCTCCTTCGGCTGTTTTACAGGCACTTAGTACGAGTAATTTAATTGTGTTTGAATTAACTTGATTTCGTAGTAAGTTATTAAAGTCTTTGCTTTTAATTAGTTGTTTGTAAGCTAGTAAGTAGGTGTCTTCTGGGTCGGAACTAAAGTTTCCGTGGGTGGCGATATGAACTATGGGAAATTCTTCTAATTGTATTTGCTTGGATAAGTTTTGCTGGGTAAATTGCTGGTTTATAAGTAATTTACTTGGTATAATTTTGGCAATTTGATAGAGTTCATCTATGTTGAGTGGGCTAAAGTTATATGTAGCTTCCCCGATGTTTTCTTGTTTGTCGCTGACTCCTGCTGCTAAAACTTTGGGTTTTTCAACGGGTTGAGAATTTAAGTCGAATAGTTGAGAATTTGGTAGTAATGCAAGTGCGTAATCTTTTTGAATGAGATATTGTTTGTTGCTTGCGTCGTATAATACTGTCATTGGGATGTTGCGTAATTCTCCATCGAGCGCAAAAACTAGAGTTTTGATGTCTTGATTTTTTTTGAGATATGGTTCAAGGGGTTTGATTAACCAGTTGTAAATTTTTTCTGATTTCTCTCTTACTTTACTAACATTACGGGTATATATTGCGGTTCGTAGTTGTCGCGTTGTTTCTTGAACTTCTGCGCGTTGTATTGGGTTTATGTGTCGTTCTAAACGTTTTCCTGGGAGTTTGTAAATTACTTCTAGTCTATCTTCAAGGATGATAGGATAAATAAATGCTGTATTGGCGCCAGCATTTTGCCCATTATTTTGCCTAACAGGTCGCAACTGCAAGAAATTACAGCGTAAAAAATTCTGAAGTTCGGCAAGTTGTAGCGCGTCAATATTTTCTATAGCTTGTGCGATGGTATTTTGAGATTTACTTGTGCGTAAAAGTAAATCGACTAGTCCGCGATATACAGACTCGACGTTATCACGATAAGAAAATTGTACATCTGAGTTGATTGCTAGTAAATCGCTGCGTACTGTCTTGAGAGTTTCTACTGCTGTTTTGTAAAATGTCACCGCTTCATCATTTTTTCCTTGTGCTGCTAATATTCTTCCCATTTGCCATTCCCACTGATAAGCTATGTCTGGCGCCATAATAGGTTGAGCAAGAAGCAATGCTTGTTTCGTGAAATTTTGACTCGCTTGTAAGTAATTTTTATGTGTTTTCCAAGCTAAATATTCGTAGAACCCACCACGATTACCAAGAGCATAAGATAACGCACGTTCATCTTGAAGTTGGCGGGCATCTTGAATTGCAGCACTTAGTAAATTATCGATTTCTTGTAATATATCACTATTTACACCCTGTTGAGATATACAAGCAAGATTTTTGGCGCCATTTATCTTTGTATATACTGCTTGACGACCATTTGGTAAGTCAGAAAATTTAATATCACGCCATAATGCTTGCGCTGCCGATGTTTCGACCGTTTCTACCAATAAATTTAAATAATTAATCTGTGTTTGGACGCGCATTGATGGAGATAATGGTGCAGCAAGTAGCTGTTTGTATTGGAAAGTCGCATCCTGATACGACTTTAAAGCTTTATCGGGAATTGGTTGCTGGTTACATAGCCAAGGAATGTTATTATAACTGCGTGTGTTTGAGCGTTCACGTTCTAAATTACCCTTTGCCCAAAGGGTATTAGCTAAACTGACAACGAGCGCACTTTTAACTTCGTTGTTGGCAATTAATTTTAGTTCTAAACCTTTCTCTAATGCAACTTGAGATTGTTTTAATTCACCAATGCTACGCAGAACGTTACCCAAACTCAAGTACCCTTTAGCAGCTATGGAAGAGTCAGGTATTACCGTTAACCTTTGTTGAATATGTTCGAGGCGCCCATATGCTTTTTGATATAATCCTAATGCTTGTAATACTTGCGCTTGGTTAATTATATTACCAATACTTCCAGCTTCATCTTTTAATAATGCGTAAATTTCTGCTGCTTGTTGCAAAGTTTTTAACGCAGCTTCTGGTTGAGAACGCGCGTAAAAAAGACGACTTTGAATATCTAATGATTGCGCGTATATTTTTGATTGAGAGCTTTGTAATTTTAAACTAGCGGTAATTTGTTTTTGGGCTGCATCCCAGTCACCAAGCTGCTGATATGCTAAGGATAAATTACTCAGAATTATAGATTGAGTGTTTTTATTTGTAGCAAGTTGTAAAGCTTGTTGTAAGAATTTAATCGCCTCAGAATAACGTCCTAAGTTATATGCTTTTTGTCCTTGTTGTACTAATTCTACCTCGGATATAGGCGCCTGAGCTTGGACGTGGGGTATTTGAAATAATAATAGCCCTAATATCAAACATAAAATTAACTGTTGACTTTTGAACTTTGCCATATTTATACAAGTATTTTGTCTTGAAACTCTTACGAGCGTGTTCTTTGTGCCTTTGTGGTTTTTTTAATGAACCACGAAGACACAAAGGACACAAAGAAAGATGTGTACTATAAACTGGTTAAAGTTTGACTTTTTAACTACCTGAAAATTTTGAAGATGCTACGTTCACGACTCATGACAAATCATCCGTTACATCCGTTAATAATCCGTTGCAAACTCGCCTCTCTGTGTACTCTGGGTCTCTGTGGTAAAGTAATAGAATTTAAATCAATCCATTCAGCAATAAACATATCTATATTCTGTGGTTCTTCGGGACGTGGTGGTGTTCCCGAACGTCCTTTGTTGACAAATCTTATTCTTTCTGAACTACCTGGTACTTGACAACCTTCACTTATTTCAACGCTACGAGGAACGCTTGGTAACTCATCTAACCCTTGAGTTGGGTCTATATCGCGCGTTTGAATTTCAATAACACCATTGAATTGGGGATTTGTTTGCGAAAAAGCTGTAATATCACTGTTAAAGGTTTGTTGCTGACGCGGTTTTAATCCAAATATTTGTTGAGCATCAATTTCAACTATTCCACCTCTACCTAAAAATGCATTAGCAATAATGTCACTATTTTCAATAGGAGGAGCAACTATAAAACCGTTTTGAGCATCAATTTTAATGTTGCCACCATTACCAGGCGCCTGTCCAGTTCCAGCAGTTGTAGATATTAAACTATTTTGACGCATTAATAATAAGTTCTGTGCTTGTAGTAATATATTCCCACCGTTTGTAGATGTTGTTTCCGCTGTAATTCGCGCTTGATTTTGCATTCTAATATTATTGGCTAAAACTTGAATATTACCTGCGACTCCAGAACCTTGACTGCTAACAGTTATCGAAGAGTTATCTTTTATAAGTAAATTTGGTGTTGCCACATATATATTACCACCATTCCCTGTTGCTTTTGCATCTGTGCTTGCTAACAGCCCACTTGCGGCGCCTTGATTTGTGATAATATCTACACCGAGTTTAAGAATTCCTAACGCGCGTTTATTAAATGCAGGGTCGCTACCCGAAAAACTAACTTTATCTGAAACGTTAATTCTAATATCACCAGCATTGCCTTGGTTGCGCGTTGCCGTAATAATTTGTCCTCCATCACTCATTTCTAAAGTTTTGGCATTAACTGTAACGCTACCTCCATTGTAAGCATTTTCAGTCAAAACATTAATAACTGCTCCATTTTGTATTCTAACATTACCTGCATTAACTGTAATTACTCCACCTTTACCAGTTGCTGTTGGTGCAGTGTTGCTATAAAGTCCGCTTGAATATCCATTAACACCATAACCATCTAAAATTACGGTATCGGCGCCATCAATTAAAATATCTCCTCCTGAACCTTGTCCACGAGTTGTCACATCAACAACTGCTCCCTGAGTCAAAGTTAGAGTATTTGCTGTAATTGTAATACCTCTACTATTTCCTTGTCCTCTTCTTTTGACGCTGCTAAACACACCACTCGATTGAGAAAATCCAAATCCTGGCGTATCATTATATTTAGCTTCGCCACTAAAAACAACATTGCGAGCATTAATATTTACATTCCCACTATTTCCCTTTCCATCTGTACTCGTAGTAATCACTGCACCATTACTAACTTTGAGACTACTCGCTGTAATATTTATGTTACCAGAATTTCCAACTGAACCAGGTTCAGACCGACTATAGGCGCCACTATAAAATATAAAAGTTTTAACTTTACTATAATCTGGTGCATTTCCTTCAAATATAGCCATATCTCTGACGCGAATATTAATACTACCTGCATCCCCTTTCCCATAAGTACTAGCTTCTAATTGGGCGCCATTAGTTACAGTCAGCGATTTTGCTGTAATATTTAAATTGCCTCCTCTGCCAGTTCCATTAGTTTCTGTTCGGTTGAAGGCGCCAGTATTAAAACCATTATCCGAAACTCCATCAAATACTATCTTATCAGCGACATCTATATTCACATTTCCTACATCCCCTTGTCCGTAGGTTGCAGCGAATAGTATCGCGCCTCCATTTAAGGAGAGCGAACCTGCTTTAAGATTAATATCACCACCCTTTCCCTTCGCATCATTCAAAACTGAATTAGCAATAAAACTATCACCACCAGTTATATTTACTTCCCCTGTTGCATCAACATTAATATTTCCACCTTTACTATCAACAGTTCCCAACCCTGTTGCAATACCTGCTCTGAGCTTACTATCCCCAAAAATACTCAAGTTCCTAGCATTAATAGCAATTTCTCCACCTTTCGAACTACGCACATTTACTGTAGAGTTTCTTACTAGTGAAACATCACCCCTTTCCACGACACCAGGGTATCTCAAACTACCATCCTGTAACGTTACCGTTCCAGCTTTGAGTAATCCTCCTAACTCAACTTTACCTCCTGGCGCCAATATCACAGAGTTATCTAAATTAACATTACCACCCACTAACGCTAAGGTTTTACCAGACTGCATTTCCAAACGTGCATTTTGCAAGCTGATAGC
>NZ_JBXXZH010000377.1:0-4443 GCF_059640475.1 Calothrix sp. CBUCES-K 9914 | reverse complement strand
TGCCAGCAAGCAAGCACATGCAAGATATATGTGCGAGACACATGTGATTGCGATTGGGATTAGCCATATGATTTTACTATTTTACTGCCTTTCAGTTGCCGGAACAAGAACTGCATTATAATGAACGGCGCACTTCGGGAGCCTTTTACAGGATACAAACCTCGGATTGTATTTGGCGATAGCGCGCATTACTTGTTTGTAAAATAAAAATTAAATAAATATTTACTTGAGACTAATAGGCTAGCATAAGTCAAATCTCTGGTCAGGTAGTTGGACGCGCTTTCTCGCTCAGAATTTCAAGTACCTACGAGCCAGGAGTTGCCGAACTGCGTGTGCAACTGGGTTAGGGTCGAATCTACATTCAGTATGCGTCATAAAACACTATCGTCGGGAAAATTATAAAAAAGTGATAATTGTTTTCTAGACTCACAGGCGTTTAGTCCCCTAAAACTCTAATATAAATGAGGTGAATTCAAAAAGGACTAGTGGTTACACCGATGCGTGTCTTCGTGTTACTTTTTAATGCTCGAACTTCGGATGAGGGTATCCATACTATTCGGGTCGGCGACCGTAACAAGGTGCTGATGTTCGAGGAGAGTGATGATGCCGAGCGTTTTGCTATGCTGCTCGAAGCTCAGGATTTTCCCACACCTACTGTGGAGACAATTGATTCCCAAGAAATTGAAGAATTTTGCTCTTCGATGAATTACGACTGGGAAATTGTGCCTGCGAATGGAGCTTTAGCAATTCCCCCCGAAATAAATGTGGAAGAAACCGACTGGAACCCAGATGCTGAAGATAATGTAAGCAAAAATACTAATGCTCGCAGTCAACAGCAACAATCTGATGTAGAAGAAGTTCCCGATAGCGAACTGGACAGTATTCGGCGTCGGCTGGAAGGTTTGTTATGAATCTAAATGGATAATTGGCTAAATAGATAATTGGGAATGAGGATAATTCCCAATTGTCTAAAAAAGTTATTTAAGGAAAAATCACAATGACAAATTTACAGGAACGTGGGCATTTATTGACGGAGCAAGTAAACGAGTCTAGTTTAAATTTAGACCAGCTTAGTTCGCTCGAATTGGTAGAGTTATTTAATACAGAAGATCAAAAAACGATTGATGCGATAGCAGCAGCTAAACATGAGTTAGCAGAAGCAATTGAGCGTATAGCAGCAGGTTTAAGTTTAGGCGGGCGCCTGTTTTATATTGGAGCGGGTACTTCAGGAAGGTTAGGGGTATTAGATGCAGCAGAATGTCCACCAACTTTTTGCACACCTCCCGAACTGGTGCAAGGGATAATAGCGGGTGGTGCGGGTGCATTAGTTCGTAGTTCGGAAGATTTGGAAGACCGTGCAGAAGATGGGGAAACTGCGATGGTCGAACGTAATGTAGGTAAAAACGATGCAGTTGTCGGTATTACTGCTGGTGGTACTACTCCGTATGTTCATGGTGCTATTCAAGCTGCAAAAACACGCGGCGCCACTACCATATTTATAGCTTGTGTACCAGCAGAGCAAGTAAAAGTAGATGTTGACGTTGATATTCGCTTATTAACGGGGCCTGAAGTATTAGCAGGGTCAACTCGTTTGAAAGCAGGTACAGTAACAAAATTGGCTTTAAATATCCTTTCTACAGGTACAATGGTGCGTTTGGGCAAAGTGTACGGCAACCGTATGGTAGATGTTGCTGTAACAAATAATAAACTGCGTGACCGCGCGTTACGAATACTTCAAGACTTAACAGGTTTAGGTCGCGATGCTGCAAATACATTGCTTGAAAATAGCGGTAAATGGGTAAAGCTTGCAATATTAATGCACTCAACTGGCTTAGATAAACAAGCAGGAGAAGAATTATTATTAAAATATCAAGGTAATTTGAGAGCCGCAATTAATAATTTTCAAAGCTTAAATAAACCCGTAGGATAGGCGTCTCGCCTGTCCTACAATAATGTGATTAAAACCGTAGCATAAGCCTTCGAGAGCCTGTGCAGTTCAATTTTTTATTTGACCACAGAGACGGGAGTTGGCAACGGATTACAAACGGATGTAACGGATGATTTATTCCTCTTACGAGCGTGTCCAAAGTGCCTAATAAGGTAATAACCTTTATAGAAATATGGCAAAATCAAAATTTAAGTTGGTTTGGTTTTTAATATTAGGGCTACTAGTTCATATCATAAGTTTTGGTGGTATAAAAATATTCGTCGGCTCATGGCGTCTCGCTTGACCTTCGCACAGGCGGGACGCCTATGATTAATATTACGCTTGATTACCTACGCTTAACAGGCTGTAAGTAGGTTGGGTGGAGCCAGAGCGCGTAACCCAACACAACATTCTCAGATTAATGATAATATTGAATATCCATTAATCATGAATAGCAACTGATAAATTCTCTATATACCCAACCCCATTCTCGATATTGTCCATTGTGATATCCTCCAATTTGTGCCCAAGGACGACCTTTACTATCGGTACTTATTTCTAAAATTTCAACTTGTTTACCATTTTTGAGTTGATTTATTACTTTTCCATTTGGGCGGTCACGAACATTTAATGGAGTTCCAGTAGGGTCTGTAACTTTGCATATACCGTTGTTTTGTGCTTTGACTGTATTAATATAATTTAAAAGAACAGCGGGTATCAAAAGCCCAACGCAAAGTGCAAGAGCGGCAATTTTAGTTCTCATTTTTTGGCAAATTTATTATTAAATTAGATGAAATTAATCTATTTTAAGAACTAAGTATGTGGCCAACTTGCGAGAAAACACTTATTTTTATATGGAGAAATAAAATCTCATCTCAAAGTTTTTTCAAGGTACTTATTATATAGCAGTCCGCGCATCATTCGGAAAATCCGCGCGTTGTAAAGACGCGACATGTCGCGTCTCTACATCTATCGATATCGAACCTTTGTGAAAAACTAGAGGTGGTGCCCAAAAAGCACTACTAACACAACCAGAATACCAAAACCCCTTCTTTTGGGCGCCGTACATCTTGGTAGGCAACTGGTTGTAAAACTTGTGGGATGGGCGCCCGCCCATTGGTGTCAAGTTAAGGTTGGCGCCCATACGTCAACGATAGGTTTTGTGATGAACGAGGTATAAACATGAACTTTTTGCAAAATTTTATACTTAAGCTGCAAGCGATGCAGATAAAAAAAGTACTAATAGCCGCTCTTCAAGTTCATTTTTTGTTCCTTTCAAACGCAAATTTTAAGCATAAATCCTTATTGACGTAGTAGGTTTTAGCTTAACTTGACGCTAATGGCGCCCGCCACGTGCCCCGTCCCAGTTGTAAGTTGGCTTCACTACTGCGGAACTCTATCATCAACTCTGTTCACTAAACGACGTAGAGACGCTCTGAGTATCATTTAACTCACTAAAGTTGTTAATTTTGACTTCATTATCTGCAAAACGTGCGACTATTTCAAGTTCGCCTCCCATTGCTTGGATAACCTGACGTAAATGACTAATGTACATATCGGCACGTTTTTCTAAACGTGAAATAGCAGGTTGTTTTACTTGTAATTTTTCGGCTAGCTCTGTCTGAGATATTTTCAAAGCTTGGCGTAATTCATGTATTGCCATTTCTTTTTCTAATTGTGCTGTTTTCGCTGCTATTTTTGCTTTTCTTTCAGCAGAAAAATTCTGAGTAAGTCGCGAAAATTTGTGATGTCCTGTCATATCAAACCTTACTAGCTCATCTTGTACATTTATTTACATAAATATTTTACGTAATTATACTGAAGTAATTTTACGGTTAAGTGCTTTTAAATGATGAAAGTAAAAAGAAAAATCAAGTTTTTCGAGGGTTTACGCCCTGAATCAGTATATGCTGGCGATTAGTAGGTGCTGAAAATTGAGATCAATAATTATCTTAACATTGAGTGGCTCGCTTGCTTTTTTTGGGAACAGCGCCATAGCTCAAGTCACTCCCGCAATTATCCCAGATAATACACTCGGCGCCGAAAGCTCGCAGATAAAGCCAACAAAACCTGATGTAGACCAGATTAATGGTGGCGCCATTCGTGGTATGAATCTTTTTCATAGTTTTCAGGAGTTTAATATTGATCAAGGGCGCGGCGCCTATTTTAGTAACCCGACTGGCATTGAGAATATAATTAGCCGGGTAACAGGAACAAACACATCTAAGATTTTGGGGACTTTGGGTGTGCTAGGGAAAGCGAACCTCTTTTTTATCAACCCCAACGGTATTATTTTTGGCGCAAATGCCAAGTTGGATATTAATGGTTCGTTTGTAGCTAGCACCGCAAGCAGTATTAATTTTGCGGATGGAATAAAATACAGTGCTGTAAACCCGCAAGCATTACTAACAATTAAAGTTCCTATCGGTTTACAGTTTGATGATATGCCTGGAGCTATCAGCTTGCAAAATGCACGTTTGGAAATGCAGTCTGGTAAAACCTTAGCGTTAGTGGGT
>NZ_JBXXZH010000376.1:0-6557 GCF_059640475.1 Calothrix sp. CBUCES-K 9914 | reverse complement strand
GCTTTGTTTATTCGCATCGCTCTTAAATTCCGTATAAAAGCAAGGCAAAAGTTCGTCTTTATACTTCGTCACTAACAAAATCTCTCGTTGACAAATGGCTTGAAACCTTAAGTTGACACCAATGGCAAGGATGCCCATTCCACAAGAATTTAATTGCCCATTCCACAAGAATTCATTACTCAGCACTCAGCACTCAATACTCAGCACTCAGCACTCAGCACTCAGCACTCAACACTCAGCACTCAGCACTCAGCACTCAACACTCAGCACTCAGCACTCAATTTACCGACTAAAGAAAATTAAAGCGGTTTGCACCAACCCAACGACAAACCCCAAAATTCCGCCTAAATTAACAATCGCTTGTAATTCGTTTTTGACAATTCCTTCGATAGCGGCTTCCAAATCAGCGGGAGGTGTAGACTTAACGCGGTCAATGATAACCTGGTCTATGGACAAAATCGGTATTACTTGAGCCACTATTTTTTCTAAGTCCCTTTCTAAATACCTTTCCAAAATTAAAGCTAGTTCTTTACTAACGGTTCCCAAGGAAGCACTAACTACTGGTGAGGCGCCTAGACGGTTGATGAGAACAGCAGCGATGTTATCCCAGTCCATAGAGTCGCTCAAGCCTTGAAGCAAGTCACCACCACTGTTTTCTAAGTAATGACGAACGCTCTCGCGCGTAGTTTTGCGTAATTGTCGAACCGTGGTGATAGGAAGATTTTGTAGCGATAGGTCAATAAAAAATTTTTTGATGCGGTTACGGACATTTAAATCTTGGAACAACTCGCGTAACCTGATATTAGTAGCCTCTTTTTCATCCAGGCAAAACGTTCTCAACCGAGTTAAAGTGTTACGTAACCCAAATAAGTTCGCCACTACCCAGTATGTGCCACTGGTTTTCTCGCGAAAGCTCTCATCTATAGTCTGAATTGTCCGGTCGGTTAAAAAATCAACTACTGCCGACCGAATAGTGTCAGGAGGTAAAACGACTTGCAACAACCAATCAGCCAGACGTTGGGCTTGCTCCTCGTTTAGCTGAAATTCCAGTAATACTTGATCAAATATTTGATTGATTTGCGTTTCTAAAAAATCTTCGCGACGCGCCAAAGTCTTGAGCAAACGCGGTAAAGACTCACCCAGCAAGTCACGCAAAATACTCGCCAAGATTTGAGCGCTTTTCTGGTCTTTGTCAAGCTGAATTTGTTCAAGCGCTGTTTGTAACAACCAAAGAATTGCTCCCTCGACACGCTCTGTTTGCAACAGGCGCCGCGCCAAATTTTGCAATTCGTCAGGAGTCAATAGCGACCCCATTATCGTATCCGAGATATTTTTGGCAAGACGTTCCTGGTTACGAGGAATTAAACCAGGAGTAAACGGAATACGTTTTTGACCAATATAAAGCGCGCGGTAAGGACGGAATAGCATTTTGATAGCTACATCGTTGGTGAAATAGCCAATAATTCCGCCGATAACCGGGGGGGACACATAAAGCCAGAGATGAGACCAATCCAAGGGATAAATTTAGTTAGGAGTTACTTAACATTTATTAATGACTAGTACTCCCATCATACCGTTCGCAATGGGGTAATGTGTGGCTTTTGTGAAACCAATAGAGCGCGCGATGGCAACTTGTTCGCTGCCAGTTGGGAAACGGTCTAAGCTGGGACTTATGTAAGCATATTCTTCTTTTAACCCCATTTCAGTAGCAGCGGGAACGACTAGGTTATCCAAATACCATTGCTGAAACCCCCGCATTACTGGGTTAGTTGGACGGTGAAAGTCTAGTATCGCGCATGAGGCGCCGACTTTTAAGACGCGGTAAATTTCTTGTAAGCTGCGAGGAATATCACCAACGTTTCGCAAACCATACCCCATTGTCGCAGCATCAAAGTAATTATCCTCAAACGGTAAATCAAGAACATCCGCCTCAACCCAACTAATCAAAGGTTGTTTGTACATACTTCGCGCGCGTGATGCTGCTACCATTAGTAACTGACTCGAAAAGTCAACTCCGTAAACTTTCCCAGTACCAACACGACGCGCCAACCTTAATGATATATCACCGCTTCCGCAGCATAAATCTATACACATATCACCAGGTTTTGCTTGACTCCATTTCACCGTCATTTCTTTCCAAATGCGGTGCTGTCCAAAACTCAGCTTGTCGTTAAGCTTGTCGTAGACAGGAGCAATGCGGTTAAAAATAGCACGTACTTCTTCGCTCATGAATCAGGGAGAAAGATTTATTTATAAGAATACCAAAATGTAGAGACCGTATTAATTCGGTCTCTACAACGTTTAATGTTTTGCTTCAGGTAACTGCGATATAAACAGCACAACAACAAGAATAAGTCCACCCCCCAAAGTTTGTAAAAATGAAAGTCTTTCTCCAAGAGTAATATAAGCTGTTACCACCCCAAATAGAGGAATAAGCGTTAAATATAGCGAAGTCACGCTTATCCCTGATACTCGCAGTGCTAGTAAATACAGCCAAAATGCCAAACCTTGTCCGATGATGCCTGATATTATGGCAATTAGCACACTAGAGCTATAACTATATATATGTAGATTGAGTTGTGCGATATCAATTCCACTATGGCTCGAAAATAGCGATACCCCAAGAATTAGGACAAAAAATACAAGTGCGAATGACTGCTGAAGCGCAACTAAAACTAACGGCGCCATTTGCTTAATTAATGGTCGGGCTACAATAGCATACAGCGAAGCACACAAAACCCCAAACAAGACGAAAAAATCACCAGTCAAAGAATCACCTGTAATCTGAGTTATATTCGGAGATGCAACCATCGCAACTCCCACACAGGCAACTAATGCCAACTTAATTAGTGGTGAACTAATTTTTTCTTTGAGCAAAACCGCTGCTAAGGCAATAGTAATAATTGGTTCACTGACAGTTAGGAGCGTTGCATTGCTTGCTGTCGTCAAGCTTAAGCCAAAAGTCCCAAAAATATACGACAAACCCGGTTCTAGAAATCCTATCAAACTTGCTTTCCAAGCAATTGATTTTTTTGGCAGTTCAACTTTCTGATACAAAATTATCAACCACAGGAAAATTGAGCTTGAGATACCTTGAATTATCAAAACTACCAATGGTGATAAATTAGTCAGTGATTGCTTTGTCATTGGAACCGTTACACCAAAGCAAGCAGCACATAACACTGCGAGTCCAACCGTGGGAAAATTTGATAGTTTCGATAAGATTATTGAATTGTTGAACGAGTACTTCTTAGTAGTCTTTACAGTCGTATCTATTAACTGAGTCATAAAAAATTTTGGTAGTTCGAGACTCGGAACTAGTGGACAAACGCACTAGCTCGCACGGAAACGGAGATACTATAAGTAGTGTCTCTACACATTCAGACTGCCATTAAGACTGTCATCCAGACTGCGGAATCGTTTCCCTGTCTCTTTTCTTATTCGTAATACTTAAATCCTTAACCTTGGCTATCAGCTCATAAATGGGTTTCTTGGTTTTGCCCTTCCCAATAGCTTATAACCTAGCTGTTTTCACCACAGCTATATATCTGGAATTCCTTCTAAGACTTCATCAAAGTTGTACATAAAATCGCACCTTAACATCTACCAAAATAAGTATTTTTGGTAGTAGTTTTACTGTTTGATTACAAACTAATTATTTATAATACTTACACTAATAATATAATCTTTAATAAATTTTGTCAATAAATTAATAATATTTGATAAATGTAGAGACGCTTCAGGTGCGCTTTGCTCTAAACGTCTCTACCGAAGGGGGAAAATATAAATTTTGACGGTAATTTCTGAACACGCTTGCTAGCAACAGCTAGTTGCAGTAAGCGTTATAGCCGCAAGTTGAGCGGAGCAATGAATAAGTTTAAGTTCGTCTTCACGTAAAGCGCAAGGTTGTTTCCATTGAAGCGAGAGGACGGCAATAGTTTGACTCCGATAGATAATAGGTACTATTAAATGAGCTTTTACACCATATCTATCGTAATGAGAAACTGCTGCTAACTTTTCGTCATTGGGAACATTTACTGAGACTTGAATTTGTCCGGTTTCTATTACTTGCGTGGTTAATGGGTCACAAGAGAGCCAATTTTCAACTATTCCACCCTTTGAGTAACTGCCCTGTGTCGGCGCCAGTTTGTTCGCATTCTCAATCATTTGCAAAATACAGCCATCGGCGCCAAAATGAATACCGAATGCTGTAGCGATTGGGTCGAGAGTGGAATCAAAGCTAGTTGATAACTGTGTAACATTGACCAAAGAATTCAGAAGTGCCATTTGGGAATTAGCACGTCGCAACTCTTCTGTACGCTGTTTGAGTAAGTCGTAAGTTTCTGCCGCGCGTTGAACCACTGCCTTAAGTTCGGTAGGATCCCACGGTTTGGTAATATACTTGTAGACTTGCCCTGCGTTAATTGCCTCTACCAAATCCTCAATATCGGTAAAACCGGTGAGAATAATGCGAACGGTGTCAGGAAATTGAGGTACAGTTTTACTGAGAAACTCAGTCCCCTTCATTTCTGGCATTCGCTGGTCGGAGATAATAACAGCTACTTCTCCCTCGGCAGCTAGAACGGAGAGCGCATTAACACCACTATCTGCTTTTAGGACGTTAAAGTCCCGTCGAAAAGTACGATAGAGCAAATCGAGATTATCTGGCTCATCGTCAACGACCAAAAGCTTGAGTTTTTTAGGTTTTTCTATCGTCATTAATTGCCTACGGATTTTATCAATTTCAGGAATCGGATTATCCATAAGATAATTCCTTTAATTCTTATTGATATTGTGATATTCAATACCAAGCTTAATTTAAAAATACAAGTATTAACTTGTGGAAAATCCTGAATTATTCAATTTAAATATCAAATTTTACGTATTTATTTTTAAATGCTGTATCCGTATTTGATGAAGAAGCATCAGAAATAGTACGTAAATATATTTAGGGAACTGAGTGCTTTTTATTTATAACCACAATCATACATTGTCGGCAAGTGTTACGGGGATAGTGACGGTAAATATAAAGAAAACCTTAATTTTTGAGGTTACGAACATCATAACTATATGTTGCGTAATTGGGAACGAGTATACCTGCTTACCTTAAAATGTATTTGACTAGTAAGGAAGCAAGCGCGCGTCACCGTATGAGTTCCCAATCACAAGATACTCAAAACCCTGGAAACATCAGTTCGGAAGAAAAATCTGAGCTACTGCGAAAACTTAGACAGAAACAAGGTAATTGGGTGGAATGGGGTTCTGCCATCACGCAGTTGCAAAAATCTGGTTACAATCCCCAAACTGTTTTTGAAGAAACTGGTTTTGAGCCAGTACAGCAAAATCAAGTCACAGTCGGCGCCCAAGTGTATGCTTCCATCGAAAAACAAGGTGCATCGAGCGAAGTACTATCACACTTTAGGCAACGTGCTAGCGATGTCCTGTATGAATTTCGCTTGCTAACTCAAGAAGAACGTGCATCAGCTGCCGAACTTGCCTTTAAACATAAACTTGACTGCGACGAAGCTAGAGAAATAGCGCGGGCAATTAAAGATTTTTCTCGTTTCCGTAATCCTCCTGAAGGTTTTACCGCACACCCAGGTGATGCAGTCGCGTATCAATCTTGGAAACTTGCGCGTCAGTACACCGACTTGCAAGAACGTTCACGTCTCATTGCCAAAGCACTACGTTTCGTCCACTCACCGGAAGCACGCAA
The DNA here is from genome assembly GCF_059640475.1 of Calothrix sp. CBUCES-K 9914. Classification (NCBI taxonomy): domain Bacteria; kingdom Bacillati; phylum Cyanobacteriota; class Cyanophyceae; order Nostocales; family Calotrichaceae; genus Calothrix; species Calothrix sp. CBUCES-K 9914. The sequence goes on along the minus strand of NZ_JBXXZH010000376.1, from coordinate 841 downwards.
ACAAATCGAGCAATTATTAACAGACTTTACGGTAGTACCCAAACGTCCAGCACCAACTTTACCTTTTTACCGTCTCGAATCAACAAGTGAGTTAGCGCGCATTTTACCTGTAGTCGGAGAAATGCCATTAAAAACCCAAGACTTAAAAGCAGTACCAATAGTCGAAGAAATAGGCGCCTTTCGGATGGTACGAGTTTCGGGTGAGCAAGCATGGGTTCCACTACCCGGTTGGCAAGTAATACTCGCTACCGAAGACCCTGTAGTTATTTTATCCAGCACCGATAGGCTACCCAACCAAACCGCTAATTCACAAATAGACCAAGTTTTAGTCATTATCGACCGCGCGCAACGAACTTGGAACGATAGTAGCTATTTTGTCATTGATAACAATGGTGAATTAGACTTCCAGTGGTTTGAAACGGCGCCTGATGTACCAATATTGGGGAAAATAAGCGTTATAGTCCGCGCGAAAAAAGTACTTGATGAGGACTTTAACAAAGACTCCTGGCAAATCGAAGAGTAAAAACACCCAAAATAGTATTGTATAGTCTTGTGAAACGGGCATCCTTGCCCGTCCATCATGAGCAAAATTGATAGAAATATGACTACTATGCAAACACAAGACACAAGCAGCTAAAAATAATGATTAAAGTTTGACATTAACTTCAAATATAAAAAATCTTTCATCTGTGTAGAGACGCGATTAATCGCGTCTCTACATTATTATGGGCAATTAACCAGACATAATATCATTAACCATCCGTTACATCCGTTTTATCCGTTGCCAAATTTCCACACCGATAAAGTTGGTAAGGAATGCCAATACGGTAATATTGTTTAT
>NZ_JBXXZH010000375.1:0-6560 GCF_059640475.1 Calothrix sp. CBUCES-K 9914 | reverse complement strand
GAGAATACGAAATTATTTGTTTATTTGTAACTTCGGCTTCGATATCGCTGATTAATTGTTTCGCTTCCGTTATTATCATTATTAGGCGTTGAATTTTTTCGGTAAGATTTTCTTTAGTAGCTGGTTGCGATGTATAACTCGTCCATTTCAGATTTTCTTTATAAATGACCTATCAACTATGGAACATTAATTAAAGATGAAACAGCTTGATAAATGCCATTAAATTTGTAGGTGACAATAGCATTTAATTTTTTGGCGCCACCCATTGAAGAGCGTTTAAAAACAGAAATTACCACTACAAAAAACGGACGACAAGTTACTGTTATTCGTGCTTAGGCTATAGGTAAATATAGGTAAGAAGCTGACTACTTATTTAATCTCTTCAGGATTTATGCCCAATTCTTTTAATCGCGCGGCTAAACGTTCTGTTTTGGCACGCTCAAGTTCAACTGGGGTAGGAATCCAATTTTCTGTTGCATCATACCAGCGCAACCATAGTCGCGGTACACCTTGATAACTACCTTGCCATAATCCTATGCCTAGCTCTAATTCCGGTAGCCAAATTCTCGAATTTGTAATGCTTAATTCTTGGTAACGACCTGCAATATTTTGAAACACTAGTAAATTATCAGTGTAGCGGTCAAATATTATATAGTATGGGATACGGAGAATTTTTTCATATACCTCCCATTTTGTTGGTGGTTGGTTTACCTCCCGTAATGTTTTTCCTAAATCTTCTTTTTCTGTTGCAGGAGAAAGTAATTCTACTACTACGTTTGGGTCTATTCCTTCTTGCCAGATAACATAACTCAAACGCAGTTCTGTTTGTTGATAAAGACGGGAAATTCCTAAAACCGCAAACCAGTCAGGACGTTTGAACCATAAAGTATGGTTGGGGTCGTAGTACAAATTTAGGTCACTGGCAACAAATGTTTCATCTATTGAATAGCCAGGAGGCATAAAAGTATCTTCCAACAGGCGGGATTGCCAAATATGAAACTGGTCAGGCAAGCCAGGTTCCTCCTTTGATTCACTAGGAAGATCGTACATTGTCGGTAGCACTTCTTTTGCAGAACGAGGAGGGTCTGTTTGAAACATACGACTTGATTTAAAACCAACTTCCTCTAGGTTAGCGGATAATGAGGAATTTCTGGTTGTATAGATTTTCGACTGACTTTGATACAACGAGGTGGCGCCTTATACGCCACTACGACAAAAACGGACGTTCAGTCACGCAATCTCTATTCTTCAGGATTTATGCCTAATTCTTTTAATCGCGCGGCTAAACGTTCTGTTTTGGCACGCTCAAGTTCAACTGGGGTAGGAATCCAATTTTCTGTGGCATCATACCAGCGCAACCATAATCTTGGTACACCTTCATAAGTACCTTGCCATAGTCCTATGCCTAGCTCTAATTCCGGTAGCCAAATTCGGGAATTTGTAACAGTTAATTCTTGGTAACGACCTGCTGTATTTTGAAACACTCGTAGATTATCATTATAGCGGTCAAATATTATATAGTAGGGAACGCGCAATATTTTTTCATATACTTCCCATTTTGTTGCTGGTTTATTGACCTCTCGTAATGTTTTTCCTAAATCTTCTTTTTCTGTACCGGGAGAAAGTAGTTCTACTACTACGTTTGGGGCTACTCCTTCTTGCCAAACCACATAACTTAGACGTAATTCGGTTTGTTGATAAAGACGGGGGATTCCCAAAACCGCAAACCAGTCAGGACGTTTGAACCATAGAGTTTGGTTGGGGTCGTAGTATAAATTTAAGTCGCTGGCAATAAATACTTGGTCTTGTGGATAGTTGGGTGGTGTAAATGTTTCTCGCAGTAATTGGGGTTGGAAAACATGAAATTCGTCCGGCAAACCAGGTTCCTCCTTTGATTCACTAGGAAGATCGTACATTGTCGGTAGCGCTTCTTTTGCAGAGCGAGGAGGGTCTGTTTGAAACATACAACTTGATTTAAAACCAACTAATTCTAGGTTAGCGGATATGAGGAATTTCTGGTTGTATAGATTTTCTACTGAGCTTTCCCTATCGAATCAAAAATAGAATAACATGGTTAAAACTCCTACGCCACAAGCGTTGCGGTTTTAAATATACCATTTTTAAAAGTATACCTTAACAGGGGTAGCTTATAGCTGTGTAACGTCTCTACGTGGTGACATAGCGTAGTATTTTGAAATAAGATAGTCAGTTTTTACTTTTTGCTGTATCTTTATTAAAAATGGTAGATGTTAATCACAATTCTCCCGTCATGGTAGTTATCAACAAAGACGGGAGATTTTTATTTGATGCCTCATTTTAACGAATTGCAGGAAACCACTTTGACCATGCATCCCAACTTTGTACAAGGTCTGCTAAAACTTGGTATCCCTTCGCGCGCGGATGTGCTTTGTCGTAGGCGCCTACTTCATCAAACCATACAGTAGATTGTTTGAGTACGGAGAATATATTTAGATATGGGATGTCGAGCGAGTTGCAAGTGCGTGCATAATATTCAGATAGTTCAGCGATGCGAACATTCTGGTCGTTATCTAACATCGGTGGAGGACCGACCATCAACACTGGATACAGTTGTTTTGCTTCGCTCAAAATTTGTCGAGCATTTAAGATAGAATTCAAAAAAGAAACTCGTGTTTTTCCACCTTGAAGAACTGTATCGTTGACACCAAACGAAAATATGACTCTACCGTTATATTCTGGTTGTAAACGGTAAGTGACTTCTGACAACCAACGTTGTTTCAGTGCTTCGCTTGTTTCGCGCCTCACTCCCAGATTGTAGTAAGTAATATCGTAACCTTTTTTATTGGCGCCAACACAAACTCGACCAGTCCAACCCAAACATTCGGGGTCACCAGTACCGTTTACAAATGACTCACCAACAAAGCAAATTCTAACTTCGGGTAGATGTTCTGATTTCACTTTTATATTATAAATTTTTCAAAAAGGGTTAAAACTATCTAAAAATGTAGATTTTACCCATTTGCATTATAGATAAATTATCTTACTTAAATTATTTTTATTTCAAAGCTTTGGGACAATTTATAAATTGTCTATTCTACGAATGTAAAGAAATATAAATTTAGTTTGTAACGATTAACTTATCCGTTACATCTGTTGTATATGTTGCAAATTAGGCGCCTCTAACTAGCTCTTATCTCTGTGAACTCTCGTGGTCTCTGTAGTATAGGTATAAAAAAATTGTAGCACAGGCAGGATGCCTATGCTACATTTGAATTATGAAATTACCGATTGCTTAACCAAACTCAAACTTAGTATCTGTAACCGCCGCCACCTTGGTTAGGTTTGTGAACGATGAAGCTTAGTACTTGACACTGCTTAATGTTATCAAAACCAACAACGCGAATGTAGCAGTTGCTGTATTGTGAGCGACATTGCTGTACTTCACCTAATACTTCTTGGGTGCTACGCGCGTTGAACAAAGGTAATTTCCACATTGTCCAATAAAACTCAGTTGGTTCTGACTGTTCGTTAAACTCAACTGCTGGAATGTAACCTTGGTTAAGAATGTACTGAACTTGCTTGGTAATTTGCGCGTCAGACAAAGGGGGAAGGTAAGAAAGAGTCTCGAAACGACGCTCTTTTGGTAAAGTTTGCATAGTTCTTTGGTGTGAATGGGTATAAATACTTTAATTGGCTGTCAGATTCATTAAATTATCGACTTATGTAAGAAGTCGGAACTATTAAGAATCTTAATCATTGTTTGATTGTTCGGATTCTAGTTCGTTGGCGCCTGGGGTAGACAAACTAATTTGCGTGATGCGTTCAAGATGCTGCTTGCGATGTTCCATGTTAGCTTGCTGAATTCCTGAACGCACCATTTCCGGAAGAAATTCGCTAACTTCTTCGGCAATGTGTTCGCGTACAGTCATTATTCGCAATGCTAACTCAGGCTTTTCGCTAAACAAACTTTCAAGAAATTTTTCCCCATCTTGAACTTTATCGGCTGAAAAGTTGTGCAGCCAATAAGCCAAGGGAGGATTTGTCTCATCGAGTTGTAACAACACTGTTCGCAATGCCTGATACGTTAAGTAACTTTGTAACGTTTTAGCCGTGTCTTTCGCAATTTGTTTTATGTTCATGCCTGACCCCAGCCCATAAGGAGTGATGAGTATAAAGTTCTGAGTGCTGAGTAAACAGCTAATTAAGGGTCTTAGATTTTAAGCAAAATTTCTGTCTAGCATATTACGCACGACCAGAAAACTTACTTCAAGACGTGATGCGCGTACAGACGCGATATATCGCGTCTCTACATCTCAGCACTCAGCACTTTGCACTCAGCACTACTAGACGGTATCCATTGCCTCGAACTCGAACTTGATTTCTTTCCAAAGTTCACAAGCAGCAGCCAATTCTGGAGACCACTTACAAGCTTCACGAATTACGTCGTTACCTTCACGAGCTAAGTTACGACCTTCGTTACGTGCTTGAATACAAGCTTCAAGCGCAACACGGTTTGCTGTGGCGCCAGGTGCATTACCCCAAGGGTGTCCTAATGTACCACCACCGAATTGTAATACTGAGTCGTCGCCGAAGATTTCAACGAGTGCGGGCATGTGCCATACGTGGATACCACCAGAAGCAACAGCCATTACTCCAGGCATAGAAGCCCAATCTTGTGTAAAGTAAATACCGCGCGACTTGTCTTGTTCTACGTAGTTTTCACGTAACAAGTCAACGAAGCCCATTGTTATACCACGTTCACCTTCGAGTTTACCTACAACGGTACCTGTGTGAATGTGGTCTCCACCTGACATCCGCAGAGTTTTAGCCAAAACGCGGAAGTGGATACCGTGGTTCTTTTGACGGTCGATAACCGCGTGCATCGCGCGGTGGATGTGGAGTAATAGACCGTTATCGCGACACCATTTAGCCAAAGTGGTGTTCGCGGTAAAACCTGCGGTCAAATAGTCATGCATGATGATGGGCATTTTGAGTTCTTTCGCAAACTCAGCGCGCTTCATCATTTCTTCGCAGGTAGGAGCGGTAACGTTGAGGTAGTGACCTTTAATTTCACCTGTTTCAGCTTGAGATTTGTGAATAGCGTCAGCTACAAACAAGAAACGGTCTCTCCAACGTTGGAAAGGTTGTGAGTTAATGTTTTCGTCGTCTTTGGTGAAGTCCAAACCACCACGTAGACACTCATAAACCGCGCGTCCATAGTTCTTAGCAGATAAACCAAGTTTTGGTTTAATCGTACAACCTAATAAAGGACGACCGTATTTGTTCAATTTATCGCGCTCTACCTGGATACCATGTGGAGGGCCTTGGAAAGTCTTGAGGTAAGCAACAGGAATACGTAAGTCTTCCAAACGTAATGCGCGTAATGCTTTGAACCCAAACACGTTACCTACAATAGAAGTCAACATGTTTGTTACAGAACCTTCCTCGAACAAGTCTAAAGGATAAGCAACGTAAGCAATATATTGATTGTCTTCGCCAGGAACTGCTTCGATGTCGTAGCAACGACCTTTGTAGCGGTCTAGGTCGGTGAGCAAGTCAGTCCAAACTGTTGTCCAAGTACCAGTAGATGACTCAGCAGCAACTGCCGCACCTGCTTCTTCGGGTGGTACTCCTGGTTGGGGAGTCATCCGGAATGCAGCAAGAATATCTGTATCTTTAGGTGTGTAGTCTGGGGTGTAATAAGTTAATCTGTAATCTTTAACCCCAGCCTGATACCCTGTTTTGCTCTGGGTCTTCGTTTGAGCGTAAGACATATTTCCCTTCCAAGAAGTCACTCAATATTTATCTAGAATTCACGCACGGTGCAAAGCCGCGCCACGATTCGTCACATCAGTAATGCTCGTGCGTAAAACAAGCAGAAACGTGTTGTGTACGGGACTAAACCTGCAATAAATCGTGATTTTAGCGCTTAGTGACAAACACGTGAATGGTTTGTTTACTTATTAACGCTATAACCATCTATTTAAGCAGATAATGGCTCTCTTCTTCGTGCCTGAAAAAAAAGCTTTTTATCTTTTTCTTATCCTCGTCTAAATCAAGAGCTATCACCAGAAAGCAACGCTCTGCGTTGTTGATGAATGAATGCTGCTGTTTTCCGCTGCCATACTGAATCACTTAAGATTACGACCTCGCCCTGATTGCCTTTTTACCTCAAACACGACTCAAACCGATCGGCTCATTTAATTCAGACACAAACAAAAATTCCGTGTACGGAGATTTAGGGGAGTAGTAAGCTAGAGATAAAAATCACACATGAGCGTGAATTGCTACCTGTTACACAAATATACCAATAAATTTATAAGTTATTCTTTGAATCTTCTTAACTTTTATATTTAAATTTTTTATTACATAAAGTTTTAATATTTTTGTTGCGTTTTCGTTACAAAGCCTTTACAAAGTGCATCAGATATGAATTGTATGGTGGGCATTGCCCACCATACGTATATAAATGGTGAAATTTTGGGAATACTGAGAATAACCCGGAGCTTCCATAACATAAAACGGCAATGGGGAGTGTCTCTAAAGGAAAACTGACAGTGGTATTGTTTTGCTTCCGCGCG
>NZ_JBXXZH010000374.1:0-6605 GCF_059640475.1 Calothrix sp. CBUCES-K 9914 | reverse complement strand
CAATACCTCCCTGCTCCCGATGCCAAAAAGTTATGTGTACACGGTAGCCTTAATAAGGGGGGGATTAAAATTTCCATATTAAAAACCCAAAATATTCTGTAAGCTGCCTTGTAAAGAACGTAACTGGCGATAAGCTTTCTCAAGGTTATCCCCATCAACCTCAACTTCTGTAGTTGGGTAGTTTCTAATCACTTCAATTAACTTAATATCATTATCTTTTGCCGATAGTACAAGCGCGCTCCGCATAGCTTGTCTATCGTCTTGTCGCGTTGGTGTGTGAATCACCTGGCTTATTTGGTCTAAAATTACATTTCCAACAGGACTATTTAAAACCCGCTCTAATATAACAGGATTTACTCTTACTGGTTCAGTTAGGTAGCGACGAACTACTTTCGGGTCTTGTCGTGCTAACGCTAAAGTCGCGCGTAATGCAAGCGAAGGTTGACCTGTATCCGCAAGAGTGGAAAGTTCTCTTACAGGAAACGGCTGGCGAAAAACACGATATTTAAGGATAATTTTTTCGGCTGCGAATACAGGGGTGGCTGTAGAAAACACGCACGCAATAGCAGCTATTATCAAGCAGTAGCGCATTAATATAAGTCTTAGCATATATATATATTGGTTTGAGTTAAGCAGGCGCCATTTGTGAGTGACGATATTTACCAGGCATTAGTTGCATCAATACAACAATAGCTTTCGATGTCATCTATCCATAAATAGAAATTCTGATTTTTGCAAGGAACTGTGCTGATAATGTGTAAGTCTTCCGGTATAGTTTTGCATGGGTTAGATAGCAAAACTGCTGCCAGATACACCCAGTTGCACATGCCAATTTTTCAGCAAATTTATAGACTTTAAACCAAGATGACACGTCAGGGTTTACACAATCAACATAAAAATTCTCATTCCTCACACGGCAACCGTATGAACAAGCAACGCGCGCTGCCCACTATTTTGTCTGCTTTAGTTGTAGCTTCTGGCGCCTCTACCCTCGTGCCAGCATTTACCAACAATGGTGCTACTAACGCTCAAACCCCTGTTCGTACCGTTCAAGCTCCTGCTGCTGGTACTATATTATACGTAAATCCTACAAGTGGTAATGACGCAGCAGGCACCGGGACTGCCGAAGCAACACCATTCAAATCGATTACTTTTGCTCTTAGACAAGCTCAACCAGGTACTATTATTCAATTGGCGCCGGGAACTTATAACGCAGAAAGTGGTGAAACATTTCCGATTGTCTTGAACCGAGGAATCAGTCTTAAGGGGGATGACAACTCAAAAGGTCAGTCAGTATTAATTAGTGGCGGTGGATTTTATACCAGTCCAACCTTCGCAAGACAAAATATTTCAATTTTGGCAGGTAACGACGTAGTAGTTTCTGGAGTAACAGTAACTAACACAAACGGACGCGGAACTGGAGTATGGGTAGAATCAGCAAATCCAACTATTCAAAATAGTACTTTTACACAAAGCGTTCGTGAAGGTGTGTTTGTTACAGGTACAGGTAATCCTAAAATCGAAAATAATATCTTTACTCTTAACCAAGGTAACGGCGTTTCGGTTGCCAAAAATGCCAAGGGCGAACTTCGTAACAACCAGTTTCAAAACACAGGTTTTGGTATTGCAGTTAGCGACAACGCATCACCTTTAATTACTGATAATCAAATTACCGGGAATAATGGTGGTGTCGTAATTAGTAGTAACGCCAAACCAGTATTGCGAAACAACGTTATTCAAGAAAACCGCGACCACGGTTTAATTGCAATTCAAAACGCTGAACCCGACTTAGGTACTCAAGAAAGTCCTGGTAAAAACATAATTCGCAACAACGGTAAGAAAGACCCGAAAAAATTCTTCGATATTTACAACTTCAGCACAACTAAAGTAATTACTGCTGTGGGTAACGACGTAGACCCGACCCGCACTTTAGGTAAAGTCGAATTAGTTGTAGCAAAAGTTGAGCCACCACCAGTAGTTGGTGGCGCCACTGCTTTCAAAGATGTAACTGCTGACTATTGGGCAAAAGCGCATATTGAAGCTTTGGCTTCGCGTAATATTATTGCTGGGTTCCCCGATGGTACGTTTAAACCGAATGAACCTGTAACACGCGCGCAATTTGCGGCTATTGTCGCCAAAGCATTTAACCCAGCACCAAAGCGAGAAGCAGCTAACTTTAGTGATGTACAAAGTAACTTTTGGGCTTTCCAAGTAATTCAAACTGCCGCACGTGGTGGTTTTATTTCCGGTTATCCTGACCGTACATTTAAACCAGCGCAACAAATTCAGCGCGTACAGGTACTTGTGGCACTGGCAAATGGCTTAGGTTTAACAGCTCCTACGCAGAACATTAATTCTTTCTTTAGCGATGCTGCTGGTATTCCTGGATATGCCACTAGCCCAGTTGCTGCGGCAACCGCTAAAGGACTAGTAGTCAACTATCCTACGGTAAAACAACTCAACCCAACGCGCGAAGCAACCCGCGCGGAAGTAGCAGCTTTTGTTTACCAAGCTTTGGTTAACGCAGGTCAAGCTCAAGCTATTTCTTCCCCCTATATAGTTAGAACCCCCTAAACAAAAATGTAGAGACGTGATTAATCACGTCTCCCTTGGGCGGAGTGTGGTTTTTTTGTGAGTTTTGATGAGTTGATCCCCCGTGCTTTCGGGGGGTTGTAGCATAGGCGTCCTCGCCTGTGCAGTGGCTTAATTTTTTTTACCACAGAGACACGTAGAGACGCGATTAATCGCGTCTCTACAGAGAAAAAGAGCAATAAACTTTTCCTTCCTTCATTTCGCATCAAATTTAATAATTTCTGCCTTAGCTGCCGCGCGCACTATACGGTTAGGGTCATTTTGAAGCTTACTCAAAATATCCTGTGGCGTATTAGAATGTTGAGCAACGGCGTAAAGTTCGAGCCACGATAAAGAGCCACTGTTATTAGCTAAAAAATCACTGCTGGCGCCTATATGTAATAATCCAATTAAACGAGCTAATGAAGGTGTAGGAGTATTTACATAAGTTTGTAAGTATGAACTAGCTTTCTCTGGATAATTACTAACTAAAACTTTTATTGCTGCTGTTTTGGCTGCTTGGAAACTTTTAGTTTTTGTTTGGGCTAACTTTTCGATAATATCTACAGGTGTATTTGGGTTTTGTACGGCGCCTATACGAACAGCAACGTGTTTATCAGTAGCTAATTTTGCTAAAATATCAACTGGTGTTTTGGGATGAAGTGCTACCGCTTCACGAATAATAATATTTTGATGTTTCGCAAGTTTTCCAAGTTGAGTTTCTGAAGTATTTAGATTTTTTAATGCCTCCCATTTGTCAAGAAAATTTTCTGATTTGTTGATAACTCGGAATTTCAAAAAGTTATACAACATGCAGCTTTAAAAGCATGTTCATTTGAAGTTGAACTAAAATCTCTAAAAGGGCACCAGTTTCATGCATTACTACGTTCAGGCGCCATTTTTGATAATAACAATAACCCTGTTGCGACGATGGGCATAATTCTAGATATTACCGAACGTAAGCAGGCAGAACTAACATTGCGCGATTATGCAGAAAAGCTTGAAGAGACGCTCAAACAATTACAATCTACTCAAGCTCAAATGTTACAAGCAGAAAAAATGTCTAGCTTGGGTCAGTTAGTCGCTGGTATTGCTCATGAAATCAATAACCCTGTCAATTTTATTCATGGAAATGTTACTCATACTCGCGAATATACTCAACAATTGCTCGAACTTATTAAACTTTATCAAGATGAATTCCCAAATTTTTCACAAGTAATTGCTGATAAACTTGAAGAAATAGATTTTGATTTTCTCCGCGAAGACTTACCAAAACTACTTACCTCGATGCAAGTTGGTACTGAAAGAATTCGCGAAATTGTTAAATCCCTTCGCCTTTTTTCCCGTCTTGATGAAGCTGATATAAAAACTGTTAACATCCACGAGGGTATTGATAGTACTTTGATGCTTTTACAAAATCGTCTGAAAGACAAACCCAAGCGTAGCTGTATTAAAGTTGTTAAAGATTATGGTGATATTCCAGACATTGAATGTTATGCTGGACAACTCAACCAGGTATTTATGAATCTAATAGTAAACGCAATTGATACAGTCGAAGAGGGAATAGCGCTTGGTAAAGTAGAAACCCCTGTAATCAAGATTAGTACATCTGTAGTAGGCGCATCTTGGTTACAAATTGCAATTGCTGATAATGGATCTGGTATTCCCGAAGAAATTAAGCAGCGCATTTTTGACCCTTTCTTTACAACAAAGCCAGTTGGTAAGGGTACAGGTATGGGTCTGTCTATTAGCTACCAAATAATTACTGATAAACATCATGGGAAATTAGAGTGCTTTTCTATACCTGGGCACGGAACTGAGTTTGTGATTCAGATACCTATACTGCAAAAAGCTGAGTAAATCCAATAAATAACGCTGTTTTCAATCTTGCGATAGAGTTAATAAAACTTAAGAATCTTTATACTTATTTTTAAACATAAATGGTAACTCAGTATATATTGTTAAGCGCCCGTACTACTTGTAGTTAGGACTTACGAGTAAACAAATACAAAATTCTCTTGTGGTTTCTTGTGGGGTGGGCATCCTTGCCCGCCCTAAGAATTGAACGGGCAGGGATGCCCATTCCACAACAGTATTCCACAAGACTTTTCCAAAAGGTGGTAATTATTTTTAAATTGATGAAAGCTTATTCAGGCGTTGTCTAGGTGATTAACGTGAAAATTGACATCAGTAAATTCTTTTGCACGAAAAGGGCGAAAAATAATAGGTTGTTAGTTGCTTGTTTACTTGGTCTTGGGTTTTTGTGTGCAGGTTGCGGCGCCTCGAATAAAGACAAAGCGGATGCACAACCACAACAGGGTGCTGCGACTGCGAATAGAAGTACACCTGTAGATGTAGCAATAGCACAAACTGGTTTATTAAAACAGCAACCCGAATTTACTGCGACAACGGCGCCATATCGCACGGTTTCATTACGCTCACGAATTGAGGGTCAATTATTAGCGCTTTCTGTTGATGTGGGCAATACTGTTAAACAGGAACAAACCCTTGGGCAAGTAGATGATGCACTGTTAGTAACAGCATTAAATCAAGCGGAAGCGGAACTTGCTTCGTTAAAATCAGAAGTTTCAAAAGTAAATACACAAATAGCTAACCGTAAAGCAGAAGTTGAACGGTTACGGTTGGAACTTGTTCAAGCACAAAATGATGCTAACCGTCAACAAAAATTATTAAAAGAAGGCGCCATTCCTGCACAAGCTGCTGAACAAAGTCTGACTGAAGCGCAAACTGCTGCTCAAGCATTACGCGCGGCAATTTCACAAGTTAATTCAGAACAACAAGCGGTTACAACTGCTCAAGGTCGAGTTGTTGCTCAACAAGCAGTAGTTGCTGAAGCTAGAAAACGTCGTTCTTACGCGCGGTTGGTATCTCCTATTAATGGTGTAGTGGCAGAAAAAGTTTCGGAACCAGGTAATTTTTTACAGCCAGGGAATGAAGTTTTAAAAATTAGTGATTTAAATAAAGTTAAGGTTGTAGTGCAACTCTCAGAGTTAGAACTAGGAAGAGCTAGAGTTGGACAATCTGTACAGGTTAAGTTAGACGCATTTCCAAACCAAACATATACAGGTGTTGTTGGTCGTATTTCTCCTGTTGCTGATGCGACCGCGCGTTTAATACCTGTTGAGGTAGATATACCTAATATTAATAACAAAATATCAAGCGGTCTTTTGGCAAGAGTTACTTTTAACGCGAATACTGCACAAAGAGTCGTTATACCGCAAACAGCACTACAAGAGAAACCTGGACAACCAGCCAATAACCCTCAAGGCACTATTTTTGTTTTGGCAAAAGGCGCCCTTGAACCTACAGTTAATACACGAAATGTGACGCTTGGGCAAAGGGGTAACGGGAAGGTTGAAATTTTATCGGGGTTGCAAGCAGGTGAGTCTTTTGTAGTTAGAAGCGGTAAACCTCTCAAAGATGGTGAAACCGTTAGACTTTCGGTTCTTTCAGAAAAAAGCTAATTCTTCCTTTGTGTCCTTTGTGTTCTTTGTGGTTCATTAAAGAAAAACCACAAAGGCACAAAGAACACAAAGGTAAGAGGGTTTAAAAGAGTTTTTATATAAAAGCGATGCAGCGAAACACCAACAGATTAAGTATTAGTGCTATTTCTATTCGTCAGCATATTGCGACGTTAGTTTTAACTGTCGCGGTTATTGTTATAGGTATCTTTTTTGCTTCGCAGTTACCAGTAGATTTACTGCCTTCGATTACTTATCCAAGGATTGGTGTTCGGATTACGGCGCCTGGAATATCGCCGGAGGTGGCAGTTGATGAAATTACTCGACCTTTGGAAGAAGCTTTTACGGCAACGGAAGGTGTGGTGCAGGTATTTTCTCAAACCCGTGAGGGACAAGTAAGTCTGGATTTGTTTTTCCAAACGGGTGGTAATATTGACCAAGCTTTGAATGATGCGACTGCTGCTTATAACCGCGCGCGCAATGGATTACCTGACACGATTGAAGAACCTCGTATTTTTAAAGTTGACCCTTCACAGTTACCTGTTTACGAGT
>NZ_JBXXZH010000373.1:0-3930 GCF_059640475.1 Calothrix sp. CBUCES-K 9914 | reverse complement strand
CTGGTTTCATTTTTTAACAGCAACGCTGATAAGGTGCACAGCTGTCAAAGCACAGAACAAGTCCTACTTTCTAGCTGGTCGTTCAGCCATCAGCCTAAGTGAACTGCTGCAGTCCATTTTGCTGTACCAGCTTAGCATGTACCCACCTTTCACGTGCACTGCTCTCTCTGAACTGGTCACCACCAAAGCTGCTGACACATGGCTTGATGCCTCCTGAACCCAGCGCTGTCAGGTACATGAACACCCAGAACACAGCCTGTGTGGTGGCTAGGCCTGCAGTGAGGAAGGCTACGAACTGCCAGACTTGGAGAAGTATCAACTGCGAACGGCAGTATAATATTGCCCAAACGAGGGTTAAATAAATAGGTTGAACTGCCACCATCAATAGTAACAATGTTATTTTTTACACCAAGCGTTCGTAGTTGTTGTGATGCTTCATCAAGAGTCGCTTGATTAACTGTTAGAACCAAAAGCAACTCGTCACCCTTTCTACCATCCTTACTTAAAGTCCCAATCACATGGTAGCGGTTGACTTGATTTCTACCTATAACTTTTGCTGGATGGTCATTTGCAGCATAAGTGACTATTGCATTTTTGACGCTTGCCTGATTTAAAGGCGCCCCAGTATTTGGATTATAGTCAGTGATATACGCGCGACTGTTATCCCAAACCAGAGCTTTCAACGTGATATTACGATAATGTTTATTTAAAGGTTGATGTATCGGACCATATGGACTACTACCACCCGTAACAACTTTACCGTTTAACTTAACAGGGAACGATAACTGGGTACTAGGTTTGTACTGTTCAAAAAAAGCACAGTTAATTGTAGAGAAAACTTTGTTGCCGTGTAACTGTTGATACTCTTTTTGTACTTCATCGAACGACCTTCGGGTAAAAAAAGGACTGCTGTACTTACCCTCTCCTCGATAATACTTCCCCTGACCTGAACCTTTACCGTTTTCCTTTCCTAAAATCTGGTCGATTTGCATTTTTTGCAAGTTAATAACCTGCAAATAAGCATCATTCCCACTGTTTAACTGCTTTTTATACAAACCAGCACCATCTTTAACGTCAACAGCTTGAAAAGAGCCAAAAGAAGTAGCTAGCGAAACTTGAGAAATCCAAAAACTAACAATAATGGCTGTAAAGAAACAAAATAGCCACATAAACCGCTTGATAGCTACATACTTACCAAAAAAAATCATAAAAGCCATTAAAATGCCGATTATAGCCAATCTGCGAAAAAATTGGACTTCATGTCAACCATATAAATAGCTTAGAATCATGATGCGAAAACACACAGGAGTTTTCAAAACATGAAGTTCATATCTGAAGCATCCACTGCGGTCAAAATTCAGCAAATGAAGGAGCGAGTGCGCTGGCAGCATCCAAGTATCACTGCGCGCGGAATTGATCAGACAAGCATGGTGTTAGATAACGGCAAGGATAACCCAGATTTCTCGTTTATGGTGATTGGGGATAGTGGTACAAAACCATATCCCGGATTCCATCCTCAAAGAAAAGTTGCCGAAATGATGCTTCCTCACCGTGAAGAATGTAGTTTTGTACTCCATACAGGTGATGTAATCTACGTAGTAGGCTCACAAGAATACTATCCACGCAATTTTATTGAGCCGTATCGTGAATTTATACAAGGAGGAGAAAATTTTAAACGTATTCCTTATAACCACATAACTTTTAATGAGACTCCGATTCTACCAGTCTTGGGCAACCATGATTATTATGATGTACCTCTAATGTCACGTTTAGTAGCTGGAAGTACTAAATTACTACGTCAATATTTGCGCTATAAAGATATTGAAATTGGTTGGCACGGTTCACAACAGGGAAACGCATACGCGCAAGCATTTATTGACTGCTTAGGTAACATTGACTCACCGCAAATGCTTGCTGAACACTTGGATACGCACTATACAGCCAAAACTGATACAGGACTGGGCTTGCGCTACGAACCAGGAATTTTTACGCGCGTACCAAATCGTTATTATACTTTTCGTTACGGTGGCATCGACTTTTTTGCCCTCGACTCGGATACATTCACTATGCCATCACCTATACCCTCAACTAGACAGGGAGAAGAAAAACGGCGCCAGCTTACCAAACAGCGTCATGATATTGAAGCAGAAGAAACTCAAATTCTTGAGGATATAGCCAAGCTAAGTCCTGAAAACAGCGAACATGTACAACAGCTAGATGAACTCAACGCTAAATTAAATCAAATAGATGAAGTCAAAATAGATATAGAAAAGCAACTTACGTCTCATTTTAAAACCAACCTGATTGATTGGGAACAACTTGACTGGCTAAAGAAACGTTTAATTGAATCTTGGCATAGTGACGAAGTACGCGGACGTATCATATATTTTCACCACCCACCTTATGTTACCGAAGCAACTAAATGGCATCAAGCACAAACCCTTGCTGTGCGTCATCGTTTGAGAGAAGTATTTGATGCAGTTGCACGAACATTAGGTTCGCAAACTCAAGAACGTCCGATTGTAGATTTAATTTTAAACGGTCACGCTCACTGCTTTGAACATCTACGAACAACAAATACAGGACACGCAGACTCTAATATAAACTGTATTATCTCCGGTGGTAGCGGTCATCGACCTCGCTGCCAACGCACTGAAGGCAATGAGCTAATGGAAAAATTTATTACTCCCACTGGCATCGATAACCGTAAAGTTGCCGAGTCTTATGTATTTGCTGGTCGCAACGGATACGATGAAATGAGGCGCCTACCTTACTCGTTTGTACGAATTGATGTAAAAGCCGGAAATCCTCCTAAATTTACCGCGCGTCCTTTTGTGGCAGAGTGGTATCAGGATAAATGGAGCAATATTACCTTAGAACCATTTGAGTTTTAAAACTCTTGTGGAGCAGGCATCCCTGCCTGCCTCATACGAATGAGGGGTTAAACTCCTTGTCCTCTTATCTACCGTCACCCGCCAACACCCTAGAAGGGTGTGGCTAATAGAACAAAGCCCACCTACGTGGGCTAAAGAAAATCTTGAATAAAAATTATGTCTTCTTTTATTGGTCATAGCTTAATATCATGTCCGGTTGATTACCCATAATTACCGACAATGTAGAGACCTTACATGTAACGTCTCTACAAGGATTTTATTATATTCTTGTGGAATGGGCATCTTGCCCGTTCCAGAAAAATGCATAAATGTAGAAACCGAATATATTCGGTCTCTACAATGTGTGAATTATTATAGATTGGGTTGCTGTTCAGTAAAAACTTACCAAGCTACCCAACTAGGTTTTATATTCGGATATTGTTACCAATATCACTGGAGCAGGGTCTGGACTCTTCTTTTATCTCTCCTAACAAATTCCCATTTGCTAGCTCACGAGTGAAGAGCGCTCGCAACACCCACTACTACCCGAAAACCAACGTTGTTGTTGTTGTCGTTGTAGTTGCGGTACGCCGAACGGCAGTTTTCAGGATTGTTGTTCCACGAACCTCCGCGCAACATCTGGAAGTGCCCACCCCATCTTCATTTTCTTGAAGAGACAGGCAGGATGCCTATCCTACAAGAGATATGAATAGCTTTGTGTATTATGATTTTGTGCAATCTATAATACAAATTCTTCAAAAATCTTTGTACGCAGGCGCCAGGTATCTCCATGTTTTAAGTGAGCTATCCAGCTTCTAATAGAGCAAGATACATGTTCAAGCTCAATTTTTCCTTCCGCATACTCAGTCTTAAGCCTTTTTAATCTTCGCTTCGCACGTCGCAAGTTCTCGGTTCGCACTCTAATTCTATCTGGTAAAATGCGAAATCCTAAAAAGTTTGCTCCATGACGGGTTTCAAATAATTGGCTTTTGATCAATACCTTCGCCAAAATAAAGAGGGCCTTCTGTAGTAGAGTTATGTTTACTAAGACTACAAC
>NZ_JBXXZH010000372.1:0-6685 GCF_059640475.1 Calothrix sp. CBUCES-K 9914 | reverse complement strand
CCCGCAACGCTTCCGAGGCTATTAACTTGGTAGCGTATAGCTGGGCAATGAATAATTTAAAAGCAGGGGATGAAATAATCCTCTCAGTGATGGAACACCACAGCAACTTAGTACCCTGGCATTTTGTTGCTCAAAAAACAGGCGCCATACTAAAGCATGTGGAACTCACAGAAGAAGAAAGCTTTGATTTTGAGCATTTTAAAACATTAATATCTGACAAAACAAAATTAGTATCGGTAGTGCATGTCTCAAACACCTTGGGATGCATTAACCCAGTCCAAGAAATTTGTGCCCTTGCTCATAAATATGGCGCCAAAGTTTTAATAGATGGTTGCCAAAGTGTACCTCATATGCCTGTAGACGTACAGGAAATAGACTGTGACTGGCTAGTAGCCTCCGGTCATAAAATGTGCGCCCCTACTGGTATTGGTTTCTTATACGGAAAAGAAGAAATACTCAACGCCATGCCTCCTTTCTTGGGTGGTGGAGAAATGATAGCCGATGTATATTTAGACCATTCCACCTACGCAGAATTACCACATAAATTTGAAGCAGGTACACCCGCTATTGGTGAAGCTATCGCATTAGGCGCCGCAGTAGATTATTTAACCAAATTAGGTATGGATCAAATTCATGCTTACGAAGCTGAATTAACATCATACTTATTTGAACAACTAGAAGCTATTCCCGACATTACCATATATGGTCCCAAACCCAACGCCAACGGATTTGGACGCGCGGCACTAGCATCCTTCACTGCAGGAGACATCCATCCCAACGACCTATCAGCACTACTAGACCAAGAAGGTGTAGCAATACGTTCCGGACACCATTGTACACAACCCTTACACCGCTACTTGAATTTAACAATCGGAACCGCGCGCGCGAGTTTAGCCTTCTACAACACCCACCAAGAAATCGACGTATTCATCAAATCCCTAAAAGACACAATCGACTTCTTCACCAGCATATTAGGCTAATAAACTCGTATGTTCGTAGTAAGTACTTCAGTGATTTATTCTAGTAGAGAGGTTTTGTGAAATCTCTCTACTTTTTAATTTATCAATTAATGTAACTTGCCTGCAAAAGCTGCTATATCTTCTAATATATCTTCTAATGCCTTTGAATAATTACTGATAGGGAGCATAACTTCTCTACCGTCAGGCATTATATATTTAGATTGCAAAGGAAGGTGAAACATTGGAATACCTAGAGAGGAAGACACTTTACCCTATGTATGAAAATCCTTTATATTTAAATTCTTGGTGCTGTATAAACGCTTCAAAAATCTACATAATTAAAATCTGCCAAAATCAGTCACAATAATAGGTTATAGATCAAAATGAAGCAAAACGAATTCAGTGTTTAGCGAATTAGCAGAGTATAGACAAAGTCTTGGTTTACCAGCAGCAGGTAGTCAAGAAGATCAATCAACAGTTGCCAAGCTAGAAATAGCTGGTAAAAGTTTCTTTGGTGTTAATTCTAGGGATAATTCTTATCCTCGTCAAATCAGTCTGCGTGTTAACTCTATTACTAGAGATCATGCTGAAGCAGATGTTTTTCAGCAAGCACTTGATGCAGGTACAAGGTCAGATAAAGCACGTTTAATAGTAGATAGAGACTTATGTGAAGCTTGTGGGAAAAGAGGGGGGGTAAATTCTATGGCTTGGCAATTAGGTATAAAAGAATTAGAAATAATAACACCAGGTGAGTGTAAAGCTATAATAGTAAAACCACCAAAGAGCAGGAGGTAATCATGTTTGTATTAGATGTCACTACTGAAAAATGGGTTGGAAATAGGAATCAAGGTGATTTTATTGAAAACCCAGACTGGAATCAAGTAGAATCAGCTATCCGGGAATTAGACGGTGCCAGTCATACTTTAGTAACTTTAGGTGCCGATGAAGATACCTATATGAGCATCGGTGGTGGGGCAGGGAAATATATAGTTACCGTGACTTTCGATAATCTTAATTTTTATACATTGCTTGATTTAGCCAAGTCTAACAATATAGAAAAGTTGGTTGTAGGAGGGCAATATGGAAATTTTCCAGCAAATCATTGTGTTGATATATTACGTTGTCTACTTGCAGCAAGAACTTTTGCTTTAGAAGGAAAACTTGATGAGTTACTTACTTGGCAGGAAGATAAATCATTAGCAGTAGCGTAAATTCAGCATGAGCCTATAATGTATTGGAAAATAAAGATAAAAACAAGAATAGTTGTTCGTGCCTAGTTAACGCTGCTTACATATGAACATGTCACAAAGGCTATTGCAACTAATTTTGCTCCGGATTATCTTTGAATATAAGCAAGGAGTGCTGAAGCATCAAGACCCTTGTGACTTGTGAACTCATAATTAAGATTCTTTGCGACGTTCTTCAATTAGTTCATCAGCAAGGCTGACTGTTGGAGCAATGTCTTTATAGATACCTTGCAAATTCTGAATTTGAATAAGCAAACTAGTCAAACGTATACTGCCATCTGGCTCCAACCTGAGAATCATTTTTTCACCAGGTTGCAGTGAGAGGTGATGACGAATTGATTCAGGAAGAACTAAATTCCCCTCCTCTCCTAGTTCAATAGTTTGTTGTTCAGGTGTTGATACAGGAAACATTTTTTTATAAATTACTTAATATAAATAATCATACCAGAACTAAGTGCAACATTTTAATTTCATACTATATACTGGGTATAATGCACTTAAGTACTGGTTTGCGATAATTGAAATAAGCAAAAGGTGTTAAACTTTTTTTACCTTCGGAATTAATGTAATTATAGTATTCTTGGAAACTCAGGTTATCAAAAATACTTAAATCTTTCAAAGCCTTTACTTGTACGCCAAATATTTCAACTTCACCGATAAAAGAAGTGCGGGGATGAGGATTATTTATGAGATATTCAAAAAATTCCCAATCCGCAACAACAAATTCAAATTTATTACCGTTAGCATAATATGTTTTTATCCAAGTCGGGCTGTATATTTGTTCATCTTTATCACAATTATTTTTATGATAAGTCCACGCTTTCTTGACTAATGAAGCATATCTTTTTTGCATCGAGTTAATTATTATTTGTTCGTCGTTAATATTTATAATAATGACAATGCAGTTTGTTCCATCTAAATCTTGATACTTACCAGCCACCACAGAACGAATAACCGGAAAAAGCGTTGTTGGTTTGTTTAATACTTTCAATAATCGCTTAATTTCACTCAAAACAAGTGGTTGAGAAGGTAAATATTTCTTAACTTTGCAGCCGTTGAGCGCTGGTTTAAACAAATCAATATAATATCGCTCAAATTCGTCTAATGAGTTCATCGGTACTTCTTGCCAATAGATCCGATGGCACAATTTACGGTTGGAACGAATTAACTGTGGATACCTGTGGTGAGTTCTACCAGCCCACCGACTCTTGAGATTTGTAGCTTGTCCGACATACCATACGCAATTATTAGCATCGGCAATAACGTAAATCCCTGAAATTGATGGCAACCGATGACGTTCGCTAAACAAAACATTAAACCAACAAGACCATTCCATAGCAACCTATATGGTAAGTACACTCTACTCTTGTTAGCATTCCCACGACTACAGCAGCTTGCAACACACTTCATCAAAGATTTAAAACCCCAACCGCAAGTCTTTTGTAAAAACTGTATTGACAAAGTAAATACGCTTTGTCTACACTATGAAGCATGGATGTGTATTTCGTACTAAATGGCATCACCTTTGTTTGGAACGATGAGAAAGCTCGTAACAACCCAGGAAAGCATGATGGAGTAACGTTCCAGCAAGCTGCTGAAGTATTTTTCGACCCCTTTCTCATTGTTGTTGATGCAAGTCGCAATAATGAAGCACGAGATTGCTGTGATTGGACTGGATACTCGATGGAATTTGTTATATGTTGTTCACATTGAGCGTGAAGCGAATATGATTCGGATTATTTCAGCACGTAAAGCCACTCGTCAGGAGGGAGCAGAGTATGAAAATTGAAGCATTAAAAAAGCGGTTAGATCGAAATCGTCCTATGACCAGCGTGACGATTCGCATTCCTGAAGATGTTATTGAAGACTTAAAGCGGGTCGCACCGTTGTTGGGCTTTTCTGGGTATCAGCCATTAATTCGCGCTTACATCGGTCAAGGATTACGTGCTGATTTAGAACGATTTGAAAGCGAAACCGTGACAGCGTTAATTGCGAGTTTGAAACGCCGGGGAGTAAGTGATGAAATAATTGATGAAGCATTGAATGAAGTGGTTCAAAGTTAGTTTTTTGCTGCTAACCGCAAAAACAAACTTCTTATAAACTACTGAAATTAATATGTTTTAAGGTAAAATTGTAGAAGACATTCATCGCAAAAGTAATTGTTTATGTAACTAATGGCTAATACAGCATCTGAAGAACCCCTATATCCGTTGACCCCTGAGCAAGTTTGTGTAGGAACAAATAAAATAATAACTTATGCGGAACGTCATTACTTTTGCACGTAAACAACTATGCTTGCTACTTCGACAGGCGCCGAACAGCGAACCGTACTACATAATATTAGCTGGGACACCTTTGAAGCTTTGCTACGTGAAACAGGTAGCGGTAGAGGCTCACGGTTCGCGTATGAAGATGGTACGTTAGAAATAATGGCACCACTTTTTGCACACGAAAACCTTAAAATTAAATTTGGTCGTTTTATAGTGGTTTTAGTAGAAGAATTAGAAATTGAAATCAAAAGTGCAGGTTCTACAACTATAAAAAAAGAAGACTTCAAAAAAGGAATAGAGCCTGATAATTGTTATTATATTCAGAATGAACTAGCGGTAAGAGGAAGGGAAACACTTGATTTTGAAACTGACCCTCCTCCAGACTTAGCTATTGAAATTGATATTACAAGTAGTTCAGTTAATAAATTTTCTATTTATTCAGCCTTAAAGGTGCCTGAAATTTGGAGATACAACGGAAGCAAAGTTAAATTTTATGAATTAATCAATAACAAATATATAGAACGCGATTATAGTATTGCTTTTCCTTTAGTTTCAGCAAGTGATATTAATAATTTTATTGAGCAAAGTAAAACCAAGCCAGAAATTGCTTTACTAAAATCATTTCGTGCTTGGGTTCAGCAAAAAATCAATATAAATTGATGAAATAGTGACTGTCATGGAGCGTTGTATTGTAAGGCATAGCCCTACTTACGTAAGGTTAGACGACTATTTTGACTTTTCCTGTATGTAAGTCGTAACGGGCGCCTCTAATTTCCAGCTTACCTTCCTGAAGTAGTTTTGTTAAAACAGTGGAACTTTCTTTTAGTTTTTGCACTTGGTAGCGAATATTAGCAATAACCGCATTATCTACGTTATTAGTGGCAGCTTTTGACCTGACTTTTGTAACAATAGGTTTAATAGATTCAACCAAATAACCAATTTTACCAGGAAGCAATTCGTCGCTTAACGCTGCTTTAACAGCACCACAGCTTTCATGACCAAGAACTAGAATAAGTTGTGAATGCAGTTCTAATGTTGAGTATTCCAAACTAGCAATTGCTGCATCACTAGCAATATTTCCAGCTATTCTTACATCAAATATATCCCCAAGTCCTTGGTCAAACAAAATTTCTGATGGAACTCTAGAGTCTGCACAACCAAGAACACACGCAAAAGGATGCTGCGAGTCAGCTAGTTCTTTAAGTGCTTGTATAGACTGATGAGGATGTGTAGCTTTTTGTGCGACAAACCGATTATTTCCATCTAATAATCGTTTTAATGCTTCATTTGGACTAACTGCTGTAACCGCAGTCGCGGCAGTTTTTTTATTAGCGTCTGTTTTCTCAGCTACTTGTGAAGATGTACTATTTGGTGGTATGGCACCTACAATACTACTACCAGCTGCAATACTAGCAATTCCTACACCCGATGCTCCTATTACTCGCAGAAAATTACGGCGCCCAACAAACCTCCCAACAAACCCATTAACGCGACTCATAATAATTACCCACTAGCTAGATTTTACTATCGGCATCAACTTTTACTATAATTAAATTATCTTAAAATCTAGAAACCTGGTTTATCTACAATTTTAATTCTTTTGGTAATGCAGATAACTTTTTTGATTGATAATGTTTTTGTTTAATTAATTTTTGTAAATCATTGACTCGTTTTTGCGGTGCCGGATGGGTTGATATAAATTCTATATCTACATTTTTTTGTTTACTTAATCGATTAAAAAAGTCAGTTGCTCCAGCTACATGACCGTAGGTTTGATATAACAAATTTAATCCTATTTCGTCCGCTTGCGATTCTTGCGATTGTGAATATTTTGCATCGCTAAATGTTGTAATACCAGAAGCAACTGATACTAGTAAATCATTATTTCCTGTTATGGAAGCTAATGCAATTGGGAGTATTAGTTGTCTTAATATACTGCGTAGATGGTCGCGGTTAGCAAAATGTCCTAATTCATGACCTAAAATCATCATTAACTCGTTTTCTGACTCTGCTTGTTTGAGTAAACCATCAAAAATTACAATGCGGTCACCTGGTAGTGCTAAAGCGTTTACTGTTTTATCTGGCACGTAGATTATTTGATAATCGCGCTTATGTTGTTCTGATGGTAAGTTAGATTCTAGTTTGTTTAAAAGCTGGTTTAAGATATCTTGTGTTTGTGATGGTTGGGATAGTTTTTCATATGTTGGGG
>NZ_JBXXZH010000371.1:0-6689 GCF_059640475.1 Calothrix sp. CBUCES-K 9914 | reverse complement strand
TTGGCTTTGGCGCTAATGTGGGCACAGGATTAGCTTTAGTTTGCCGGTACTTTGGAACTGATGCAGTAGCAACAACTGGCTCTTGTACAACTGGTTGAGTCACAGCAGGCAGCGCCCTTGGAAGTGCAGGTTGATCAAAATGTTCTTGCGAATCCAAAAAGTTGCTTAACCCAGACACTTGTAATCTTGATTCTGAGAGCTTCAACTCCTTAAGTAGTTTATCTTTCTGCTGTAAATGATCTTCAAGACTAGATAACTGTTGGTAATACTGTGACGATTTACGAGCAGAACTCCGCCATCCACCAAGTGCAGCAACTCCAATCCCAACTCCAAAACTCAAAACCGTTACGAATACGACATATGGAGGAGCAATATCCCTGATTCTGCCATCAAAAACAGGTTCTTCTTCATATCGAATTCCAACTGGCTTATCGCCCATCATCGCTAAAGGGAAGTTCATTACTGAAAAAACCCCAGCTGCGGCAATGACTGGCGGTAAGATAAATTTTCCTAGTGCTGACAGGCTCATGTTTTATTTGTGTTCTGTTAGTTGTTGAAAATAATATACGTCTGCGCGAGCGCAATCACAGCAATCACTTTGTAAAAAATATACCAGACTATATTAGATTTATTTTGGGCGTTAAGTGTATATGATTACTGCTTTAGTATTTAATTTACTCTGTAATTCTTTGGTTTTCAATATATTGAGGATGAAGAAAGCTATGCATTGATTAAAATTTTGATGAACTTTCCTCCAGAGATAATGTATCAATTATGTAGTTATACTCATCTAAACTTTTTATGTAATATCACGGGATTGAAAGCAGCTTTATTTCTGCTCATTAAAATTAGCCATTCTACAATAGCTTGTAAAATCTTAATTTTTAATTGCTGTTTATGACTTACCCTTTATAATCTTACAAAAATTACGAATAATTATTAGTAATTATATGGTTAGCTATTGATAAATTTATCCTGGTAAAATCACACAAATTACTTTAATAACTTTCGTGCGTTAATTTTTTATTCACGTGTTACTACTGCCTTGATTATGAATTTTTGACTCAAAAAATCACAAATCACACCAAAACAGACTTTAACCTTCGTGCAGCAATGCATTGGTACTACGCGAAGTGTTAAAATATTCTTAGATAGTCGTGACTATAAAACTAAAGGTGGAAGATTTATCTTGCGGCGATCAAACAGTACAATAAAACTAGAGCTACCTGCTGTAAGTAGCTGCATTCCCGTTATTTTGCTGACGCTGATATTTGGAGCGCAAAGCGGACGGTATGGAATACAGTGGAACAGGCGCCTCCTTGTCAAGGTAATAACACCATCAACAAAAAAATTTTGTTGATATCTTTACATTGTCAAAAAAAGTGCTATATTAGTAAATCTAGTAGTGTGTGTAATCTTGTAGATATTATTTTTCTGGAAGTTAACAGTGGCGAATAATAAGTCAGCTCTAAAACGTGCCAAAATCGCAGAACGCAACCGGATGCGTAACAAGTCCTATAAGTCGGCGGTAAAAACGCTGATGAAAAAATATTTCGTGGCTCTGGACGCTTATACCGCAAATCCGAGTGAAGATACAAAGAAAGATGTCATGGATCGGATGTCGGAGGCTTACAGTAAAATTGATAAGTCCGTCAAACGCGGCGTACTTCACTCAAACAATGGTGCCCGCAAAAAATCTCGACTTGCACAGCGCTTAAAATCCGTATCGCAAACAGCAACCGCT
The DNA here is from genome assembly GCF_059640475.1 of Calothrix sp. CBUCES-K 9914. Taxonomy (NCBI): domain Bacteria; kingdom Bacillati; phylum Cyanobacteriota; class Cyanophyceae; order Nostocales; family Calotrichaceae; genus Calothrix; species Calothrix sp. CBUCES-K 9914. The sequence continues at coordinate 4,945 of NZ_JBXXZH010000371.1, read as the reverse complement.
TAGGCAATTATCTTGGCTTTAAGCTTCGTCGGCTTGAACGGAAGCAATTGCGGCTAAGTAATTCATGAAAGTACACAATGCAACTGATTGATACCCATGTACACCTCAACTTCGAGGTTTTTCAACAAGATTTTGCTTCTGTACGCTCGCGATGGCAAGAAGCAGGTGTGGTACATTTAGTCCACTCGTGTGTCGAGCCATCTGAGTTTTCTGGCATTCAAGCAATAGCGGCACGTGTTCCTGAACTGAGCTTTGCTGTTGGCTTGCATCCTCTTGATGCTTCAAAGTGGACTCCTGAAACCAAGGAGGAGATTTGGAGGAATGCAAAATCTGACTCAAAAGTAGTGGCAGTTGGAGAAATGGGGCTAGATTTCTACAAAGCAGACAACTATGAGCAGCAGATACACATATTTGAGGCACAACTTGAAATTGCAACCGATTTGAATTTACCTATAATTATTCACTGTCGTGATGCAGCCGCTCAAGTTAAAGAAGTTCTGCAACGTTGGAAAAATATCAAAGGTGAACGATTACGGGGTGTCATGCATTGCTGGGGTGGAACACCAGAAGAAACTCAATGGTTTGTGGATTTGGGGTTTTATATCAGTTTTAGTGGTACCGTTACCTTCAAGAATGCCTTGGATATTCAATCTAGCTGTAAGATTGTCAGTCCTGAACGACTTTTAATCGAAACCGACTGCCCTTTCCTGGCGCCCGTTCCAAAACGAGGAACAAGACGAAACGAACCATCATTTGTGCGCTATGTTGCCGAACATGTTGCCGCATTACGCGAAGAACCTATTGAGGTGATAGCTGCTCAAACAACCCAAAATGCTTGTCAACTTTTTGGATTAACACTATAAAGTCAATTTATACTATATAATTAGTCTGACTTCACAAAAAAAATTAGATGGAGGACAAAGTATGCTAAAATTAATCCCTCCAAAAAAGGCTTGCTTGCGGCATAATAGTAGATGTTGCAAATTGAAGCTGTATGCTGTCTGTTGATACAACTACTAACTATTGGCATCTAGACATTAGCCAGTGAATCGCCGCTCATTATTACATTCAACTTCCCACACACGATAAGTTAAATATATCAAAATTTTATACTCTGTCAGTAATAATACGCCCGATTGTAGCAGATTACACAGAAACCACCTTCGACCAGTAGGGGTTTTCCAGCTTGGTTGAATAGTGTGTGTTATTCGTAAAAACGACGCGCTTTTTGGAGGGGAAGTGAGCAAAGTAAAGATACATTTTCGATCTGGCTCTCAATTTGGATTGAAGGAGCTAATTCCTAGTTTTCGGTTGTATTTATCTTCAGTAAGGGTACTAACCACGCAACGCCGCATTCACTAACATCTATAAGCTTATCCATGCTCCATTGATATGGAGTATTGAACGGCATGGCAATATGGATACCAAAAAAGAGTAATTGTACTGGTTGTATCCATTCTTCAGTTTAATCATACGATAAAGGTAGAGGCATGACTAACGATTCGATAATGGAACCCGCTTTTCTATTGCCCGACTTGATTGCAATTCAACGGTCAAGTTTTCGTTGGTTTTTGGAAGAAGGGTTGATAGAAGAATTAAACTCCTTTAGCCCAATTACTGATTACACAGGCAAACTCGAACTGCATTTTTTGGGTCAAAATTACAAGATGAAGGAACCCAAGTACAGCGTAGACGAGGCAAAGCGACGCGATAGTACCTACGCCGTACAAATGTATGTACCTACTCGCTTAATTAACAAAGAAACGGGTGAAATTAAAGAGCAGGACGTATTTATTGGTGATTTGCCTTTAATGACAGACCGAGGCACTTTTATTATTAACGGTGCTGAACGGGTTATTGTTAACCAAATCGTTCGTTCTCCAGGCGTTTATTATAAATCAGAAATCGATAAAAATGGGCGCCGTACTTATTCAGCTTCGTTGATCCCCAACCGAGGAGCTTGGCTAAAATTTGAAACAGACCGTAATGATTTGGTCTGGGTACGTATTGATAAGACTCGTAAGTTGAGCGCACAAGTATTACTGAAAGCGCTTGGCCTATCAGACAACGAAATTTTTGATGCTCTTCGTCACCCTGAATACTTTCAGAAAACAATCGAAAAAGAAGGGCAGTTTTCTGAAGAAGAAGCTTTGATGGAACTGTACCGAAAACTGCGGCCAGGTGAACCTCCAACTGTATTAGGAGGACAACAACTGCTCGACTCACGGTTCTTTGATCCTAAAAGATATGATTTAGGAAGAGTAGGTAGATATAAACTCAATAAGAAGTTGCGCCTTTCTGTTCCTGAACCAGTGCGCGTTTTAACTCCTACCGATATATTAGCAGCAGTTGATTACCTGATCAACCTCGAATTTGACATTGGTAACATTGATGACATTGATCATTTAGGTAATCGACGAGTCCGAAGCGTAGGGGAATTGCTACAAAACCAGGTTCGAGTTGGACTCAACCGTTTGGAGCGGATTATTCGCGAACGGATGACAGTATCGGATGCAGAAGCTTTAACTCCAGCTTCTTTAGTTAACCCAAAACCGTTGGTTGCTGCTATTAAAGAATTCTTTGGTTCTTCGCAGTTGTCGCAGTTCATGGATCAAACCAATCCTTTGGCAGAATTAACCCACAAACGGCGCCTTTCTGCACTTGGTCCTGGTGGTTTAACTCGTGAGCGTGCAGGGTTCGCGGTGCGTGATATTCACCCCTCACACTACGGACGAATTTGTCCAATTGAAACACCTGAAGGTCCAAATGCTGGTTTGATTGGTTCTTTGGCAACTCACGCGCGTGTCAATCAATATGGCTTCTTAGAAACACCTTACCGTCAAGTTGATAACGCGAAAGTTCGGTTGGACTTACCCGTTGTGTACATGACCGCAGATGAAGAAGACGATTTGCGGGTCGCAGCAGGTGACGCAATGACTGACGAAAACGGTTATTTAAAGGGACAAGTCCCTATCCGCTATCGTCAGGAGTTCTCTACAACAACCCCCGAACAAGTAGACTGTGTTGCTGTATCACCCGTACAGATTGTCTCAGTTGCTACAAGTATGATTCCATTCTTGGAGCATGATGACGCGAACCGTGCGCTGATGGGTTCCAACATGCAACGTCAAGCCGTACCACTATTAAAACCAGAACGTCCGTTAGTTGGTACAGGTTTGGAAGCACAAGGCGCCCGTGACTCTGGGATGGTAATCGTATCCCGTACAGATGGTGACGTAACATATGTAGATGCTACCGAGATTCGCGTCCGACCACGAATCAAAAATGCCGATGGCGAAATTTCCACTCGTACATCAGATACAAAAGAAATAAAATATTACCTCTCCAAATACCAGCGCTCAAACCAAGATACTTGTTTGAATCAGAAACCATTGGTACGGATGGGCGAAAAAGTAGTTGCTGGGCAAGTACTTGCTGATGGTTCTTCTACCGAAGGTGGAGAATTAGCGCTAGGACAAAATATTGTCGTCGCTTACATGCCTTGGGAAGGTTACAACTACGAAGACGCAATTTTAATTAGCGAACGATTAGTACAAGATGACATATACACCTCAATCCACATTGAAAAATATGAAATTGAGGCACGCCAAACCAAACTAGGTCCTGAAGAAATTACACGAGAAATTCCCAACGTTGGGGAAGACGCATTACGTCAACTCGACGAACAAGGAATCATCCGTATTGGCGCCTGGGTAGAATCTGGAGATATTCTCGTAGGTAAAGTCACACCTAAAGGTGAATCTGACCAACCACCCGAAGAAAAATTATTACGAGCAATATTCGGCGAAAAAGCTCGTGATGTACGTGATAATTCATTGCGTGTACCTAACGGGGAAAAAGGACGGGTCGTTGATGTCCGCTTATTTACCCGTGAACAAGGCGATGAACTACCTCCAGGCGCGAATATGGTAGTACGTGTCTACGTAGCACAAAAACGTAAAATTCAAGTTGGTGACAAAATGGCAGGGCGCCACGGGAATAAGGGAATTATTTCCAAGATATGCGCTTTGGAAGATATGCCTTACTTACCAGATGGCAGCACAGTCGATATTGTGCTTAATCCTCTGGGTGTGCCTTCACGGATGAATGTGGGACAAGTATTTGAATGTTTACTTGGTTGGGCAGGTCACAACTTAGGAGTACGTTTCAAGATTACCCCATTCGACGAAATGTATGGAGAAGAATCTTCAAGGGGCATTGTTCACGGAAAGTTACAAGAAGCGCGCGATGAGACGGGTAAAAATTGGGTGTATAACCCTGATAATCCTGGCAAAATTATAGTTTATGACGGTCGTACAGGCGAACCATTTGACCGCCCAATAACGGTTGGTGTGGCTTATATGCTCAAGCTTGTACACTTAGTAGACGATAAAATCCACGCGCGCTCAACTGGTCCTTACTCGCTTGTTACCCAGCAACCTTTGGGTGGTAAAGCACAGCAAGGTGGTCAGCGCTTCGGGGAGATGGAAGTTTGGGCACTTGAAGCTTTTGGCGCCGCGTATACCCTGCAAGAGTTGTTGACCGTAAAATCCGACGACATGCAAGGACGCAACGAAGCTTTGAACGCAATAGTCAAAGGCAAAGCAATTCCACGTCCTGGTACACCTGAATCATTCAAGGTACTAATGCGCGAGTTGCAATCGTTAGGCTTAGATATTGCGGTTCACAAAGTCGAAACCCAAAACGATGGAAGCTCTCTCGACGTTGAAGTCGATTTGATGGCAGATGTTGGAAACCGTCGTACTCCACCACGACCCACCTACGAGTCGCTATCAGTACGCGATGCTGACGAAGAAGAGTAAAAAGTGCTGAGTGCTGAGTGCTGAGTGCTGAGTGCTGAGTGCTGAGTGCTGAGTGCTAGGTGCTGAGTGCTGAGTGCTGAGTGCTGAGTGCTGAGTGCTGAGTGCTGAGTGCTGAGTGCTGA
>NZ_JBXXZH010000370.1:0-6771 GCF_059640475.1 Calothrix sp. CBUCES-K 9914 | reverse complement strand
TATGATTTTTATAGCTAACCATCTTGACAAATCCGATTTGAGAGGGAATGAAACAGCCCTGCCTTAATAAGGGGGGCTAGGATTTGTTTGAATATTGTATTAATTGTTGCTAAGTATGGTATTAATTATTGCTTCTTCTCTTGTTCCCCCCTTATTAAGGGGGGTTAGGGGGGATCAATTCTGGCGACTGTGAGAAGGAGAACCTTTCATGATATTGGCAAGACCAAATGCTAGACCAAAGCAAACCAGAGAACCAAGAATTCCAGCAATACTAGTGCCAATCTTGTCAAGTCCCTTTATTTGATAATCAGCAAAGGGTGTAGGAACTGAAACGCGAACGTTGTCTGCTAATTTACTAAAACCCGTTTGCTCTGATACCCAGTCCAACCCATCGGGAAATGCCGATGCGAATAGCGATAAGACTCCAGCAATTAGCAAAATACTGACAACAGGAACTAACCAACCTTTGAACTCGTGTTGCTCTCCAGGCAGTAAATCCGGTCGCGCGGTTGAAAGATAAGTTAGTACTCCCCCTGTAATTAATCCTTCTCCAACACCAATCAAGATATGAATTCCTGTCATTGAAGGTAAAACTATATTAATTGGCGCCGTTCCGGATAGTGCTAATTCAATCGATGCGACTATTGCCGCTAGCACAACGCTGATACCGGCGGCAACTCCAGCAGCTAGTGGCAAACGACTTCTTTTACCACCCAGTAATCGTAATAGAGGTTGAGTCAAAGTCCAACCAACCCAAACTCCCACCAAACCCATATTCAAAATGTTGGCACCTAGTGCTGTAATTCCACCATCGGCAAATAATACCGCTTGAATAATTAAAACTGTGGCAATACAAAGCGTTCCTGCCCAAGGACTACCCAAGATTACTGCCGCTAAAGTTCCACCCAATAAATGACCACTTGTACCACCTGCTACAGGAAAGTTTATCATTTGTGCTGCAAAAACAAATGCCGTTGTTAATCCTAAAACTGGCGCGCTACGTACACCAAATGCATTTTTCGCGCGCGTTACCGCTACTCCGAGCGCTGCAACACTCACAACACCCGTTACCGCAGCTACCGATGGAGAAATAAACCCATCAGGAATATGCATAATTTTCTCCATTTATCAATGTCATTTTTGATACTCTACCACTGAAGATTCTGTTAGTATATAAACTTAATAAAAAACAAAATATTCACCAATTTTCAATGCCCCTATAGGGGATTATTAATACTTCTTAAGAAGGATTAGCAGTAGTATTTTTCGTATTTTTATATCCTTCTGCTTTTTTATACAAATTTTAGCTTTAATTCTTATTTCAGTTTTATGAACACTGTTATAGCAAAGTAAATTACTCGAATAAATATGTGTTGTATAGTTTAACAGATACTATTTAAAGAAATAATTTTATTTTAAATAGTTTATATATTTAATACTGTTAGTTATCTGATATAATACCATACTTTTAAATTATAAGTGAGTAAGAAAAGTAACAGTAAAATTGCTTTTAAATAAGTTTTTGATACAAATTTACAAAGCAACCAATTTTGTTTTAATAACTTAATATATTGAGAATAAACTTAATAATGGTTGATTGGATTTGACTGAAACCCTGAATATAGCTTGATTGAGAGCAGTAGAAACAATGAATTATAATCTTCTTGAGATTTATTGACAACAATCTATACTTAATATAATATTAACGCTAGTTGCAAATAGTTTGCAGTTGTTCTTTTGTTGCAAAATAATCTCAAACCATGCCCAACAACTTTATTTTGCTTTATGGGGACTTGTTTGGTCGGCGCCAACTACTGAAATTTGGATTAGCTGGCGCCGGAGTAATCAGTGGGACGGCATTATGGCAGACACTGACTTCGCGTCAGTCGCCAGTGAGAATACCACCGATGGAGGCGCCTGTTACAGCAGCGATGAATCCAATGAAGATAGTGCGTGACTTTGACTATGGCACAGTCAAGCACGAGAATGGGCGAACTATTCGAGAGTTCCGCTTGACAGCAGGAACATCGACAATTCAGCTAAATACTGCGGTGTCGTATAATATTTGGGATTTAAATGGCAGGATTCCCGGGCCGACCCTAAGAGCAAAACAAGGTGAACGAGTACGGGTGTTATTTTTAAACCAAGCAGGTCATTCTCACTCGCTGCATTTTCATGGAGTTCACCCAGCAAAGATGGATGGGGTACGACCAATTAGTAATGGTAAGGCTACAATTTACGAGTTTGATGCGGAACCCTATGGAGTTCATCTTTACCATTGCCATATTGAGCCTGTAACTCGACATATAGCCAAGGGTTTATATGGAATGTTTATTATCGACCCACCCCGTGCAAGACCACCTGCTGACGAAATAGTGTTGATAATGGCTGGATATGATGTAAACGAAGATAACCATAATGAGCATTATGCTTTCAACGGATTGCCACACTATTATATGGATAATCCGATTCGCATTTATAAAGACCAGTTAATCAGACTTTATCTTCTTAACATTATTGAGTTTGACCCAGCTGTAACATTTCACCTTCACGCGAACTTTTTTGATGTGTATCGATATGGTATGAGCATGACTCCAAGTGAGAAAAGCGATGTGATTACGATGGGTATTGCAGAAAGACATATATTAGAGTTTTCTTTTCGCTATCCCGGTAAGTATATGTTCCACCCACATCAGGATGCAGTTGCGGAGAATGGCTGTATGGGACAGTTTGAGGTTGTACCTACGACTGCAAAGGCTTGATACAAATATTCAATTACTAGTTCAATTAGTAGTTTAATTAAGAATGAGGCACCATTACATCTCAATAAATACGATTATTAAATGAAGTTTAAAAAAAGTAAAATTATTGAAAATGCTAACAGTAAATGCAACACTAACTTAGTCAATAATATGACAAGCCGTCGAATTTTAGTTCGTTAGCTTGAATTGATTTAATGTATAGGCTTTTTGACAATCATTAGGAATATCAGGAGTAAAAATGTTTAGACCACGTTACATATTTTTAACAGTTGCAGCTTGTGCGATTGTTGCACTTAGTTCTTGTGCTGGTGGTGGGGCGCCTTCTGCTGATAACAATGGAAGCAACACAGCACCTGTTGTTTCTAATACGAGTGCAGCGAATACATCAACTACTAGCTCACACAGTGGTCATGGCAAGAAAGTAAACATAAATTCCGCGATTTTATCAGAGTTAGACAAGTTTGAAGGAATGCTTGGTGTACCCGCATTATCGAATAAAATCCAAGCGGGTCGTACTTATGCTTCACCAGAAGAATTAGTATCTAAAAAGATATTAACTCAAGAGCAATTTGACAAAATCAAAGACATGGTGACGATAGAGGAAGTTCAGCTTACAGGTGAAGCCAAAGATGTTGACTACATGACCAAGTTAGGGTTGATGAAAGGACACTTAATAGTCGCAAAAGAACTACTCGACTTGAACCAGCCTAAAGCCGCAGAACCTCATATTGGACACCCGGTAGAAGAAATTTATACTGACGTTGAAGAACAACTTAACGAACGCAAGGTAAAAGAATTCAAGACAACTTTAATTAGCTTGCAAGATTTGGTCAAGTCGAACGGTAAAGCAGACAAAGTTAAAACCAACTTTACTAGCTCAATGCAAGCGGTTGACGGTGCAATAGCGGTACTACCCCAACCAGAACGTACAAAGAATGCTTTTAACTTACAGGTAATCAACGGTTTACTCGACTCCGCAAACTCTGAATATAGTGCTGCTGTAGCTGATGGTAAGATTTCTGCTGCAATTGAATACCAAGACTCGCGCGGTTTTGTTAGCTATGCGAATGATCTATACAAGAGTATAGCTAGCAGCATGTCAAACGAAAATCCTGAAGTTCACAAAAATATTACAACCAGTATGGCTGAACTAACAAAAGTTTGGCCTGGAGCTATTCCTCCTGCAACACCAGTTAAGGCGCCTCTAGAAGTCACGAAGTTGGTAAAAGCTATCGAAGCTGAGTCGCAAAAAGCGATAGACAAAGCTTCGACAAAAGCGCAGTTATAGCAGTTAGAAACTGGGTTCTATAGAAACCCGGTTTCTTTCAAATCTTGTTTATATAACACTTATATAAGTTTCCTAGGGAGTTAAAATACAGGGTAGGCGAAAAACGATGTAATTATTAAGAGCCGTTATAGTTCAGGTGCCGTTTGCGACCTTGCTATATTTTTCAAGGCTAAAATTACAATCATGAATTGCCTTTTATGCACGTAAGGTGAATTGGTAACTGATGCAAGAACTTAATCAGCAAAAAGCAATCGACCTGCTTAATACCATCATGGAATTTGAGCTAGCAGGTGTTGTTCGTTACACGCACTATTCATTAATGGTGACAGGTCCATATCGAATTCCAATTGTAGATTTTTTTAAGGCACAAGCAAGCGAATCACTGCTTCATGCCCAACAAGCTGGTGAAATTCTTACAGGTTTAGATGGACATCCTAGCCTAAAAATTGCCCCAATGGAGGAAACATATAAGCACACAGTAAAACACATTCTAGAAGAAAGCTTGGCGCACGAAAAGAAGGCATTATCACTGTATAAAGAGTTACTTGATGCAGTTCTTGATGCTAGTATTTATTTAGAAGAATTTGCTCGTACAATGATTGGTCAGGAAGAACTCCACAATCTAGAGTTGAAAAAAATGCTACGCGATTTTAGTCAATAATTAATTTATTTCGTAGGGTGCGTGACGGTAGAAGGAATTTCAACCTAGTTATAAGACTTGTAGCGTCACGCACCGCGCTCTCGTGGTTGTGACTACTCGGCGCCTTCGTGCCAGGTGCTTAACACCAGTAGAAAACTCATGCTTTGTTTAAGTCACGCACCCTACTTTGTAACCTGCTTTGGTGCGTGACGCCACTAGACTACTAGCTTCGTTTAAAAATTGTGATAGCGTCACGCACCCTACTATGGATTTTACTGCTGCCTTATCTACTTTTTTGATTGCGCTTCGCGAAGGAGTCGAAGCTGCTCTTGTTGTGGGTATTGTACTGGCATTTCTCAAAAAAGCCGGACAAACGCGACTCAACAAATGGGTTTATATCGGTTTGGGAACTGGAGTTGCCGCAAGTTTTGTTTTAGCATTTTTGTTTCAATTATTTGTGCCAGCTTTACAGCGCGCGTTTCCCCAGTATGCAGGTGTAATTGAATTCCTTTATGAAGGGGTATTCAGTGTGCTGGCTGTGATTATGCTTAGTTGGATGTTAATCTGGATGACTAAGCAAGCTAGATATATGAAAGCTTCTGTTGAAGGCGCCTTGTCTGATGCATTGAAAAACGATAAAACAGCGGCGCGAAATATTTTTACATTAATATTTGTAGCGGTAGCGCGCGAAGGTTTTGAGACAGTCGCGTTAATTACTACAAATACAGGCAGCGGAGCATATGGCGCCGGACTTGGTGCAATATTAGGTATTATTAGTGCTGGTTTTATAGGTGTTGGTTTATTTAAATTAGGAATCAAGTTTAATATTCGTCAGTTTTTCCAAGTGATGGGTATTTTACTTGTATTAATTGTGGCAGGATTAGTTGTAACAGCATTAAGTAGGTTTGATGCAGCAGCAGCGTCTCTGGCATCTTATAGTCGCGCGTCACAAGACCTTTGTTTCTACTACGAGCGTTTTACCAAAATTCATTCGTGTATTCTTGGGCCGTTAGTTTGGAATACATCTAAAATTTTACCTGACGAAGAGTTTCCTGGTATTATTTTCAAAGCATTATTTGGATACCAGCACCATCTTTATCTTGTGCAAGCTATTGCTTATTTGGTTTTCTTGTTTTCAATTGGTGGTATTTATCTTCGCAGTATTAGTGGTGGTGGTAGTAAAAAACCAGTTACACAAAAAGGTTAGTATGTTGGCATAAGCCACCGTACCATTTAAGCCATGACAAATATTTTTATCAAACAGTTATTCATTCATCCTATTAAAGGATTAACTCCACAAACACAAGAATCTGTTTTCCTCAAAGTTGATCATGGCATACCAGGAGACCGAGCGTTTGCCTTGATGTATAAGCAAGACCCAGCAGATGCTCATATTGAAGTACCGTGGATGAAAAAGGGTAACTTTGCCATGCAAAACGACTGGCACTCTTTAGCAGCATTAGATTGTTTTTACAATGTAATATCAGAAAAATTAACAATTAAACGTAAAGGAGTAGAGTTACTCGTTGCGGATACGAGTACTACAACCGGACGTAATGATATCTCAACGTTTTTTACAGGATATTTAGCTGCAAGCTATCCAAGTCCAAGCATTAATAAGCGGGCGCCTTTACAATTAGTGGGTTCGCATAACAAAACCCGCTATCAAGATAGAGAAGCAGGACATATATCTATAGTTAGTCAAGCAAGCATCGATAATTTAAGTGAAATAACTGGTAAGCAAATAGACGTTCGCCGCTTCCGTCCCAATATTGTAGTAGATGGCATACCCGCATGGAGTGAGTTTGACTGGGTAGAAAAACAAATCAAAATTGGAAACGCGCTAGTTGAAATTACCGCACGAATTAATCGTTGCTTGAATATAGAAGTCAACCCCTCTACCGGAGAACGTGATATTGCTTTACTCTCAATTCTCAAAAATCGCTTTCAACATACGCAAACAGGCGTTTTAGGAATAATTATCAACAACGGAAATATTACTCTAGGAAACACACTTACTATACAGTAACCATTTTTACAGTTAACTCACATCTAATGCTTAAGTATTAATATTTAGTTGC
>NZ_JBXXZH010000369.1:0-6880 GCF_059640475.1 Calothrix sp. CBUCES-K 9914 | reverse complement strand
ATTGGCATTGGGAGTCAGAAAATAAGCTCCTCGGTTTTCGCTGATGTTAAACTCTCTGAGACTGTGAAACAAATTCTGTCCACGCTCGGCGCCTCCTATTATTGCATCGTTTGCGGCGCCGTTGAAATTGAAAATAACTCTCGAAGACTCGTTTGCTCCTAGTGTTTCGTCGGGTACGATGTTACTTTGGGCAAAACTTGGACTGATAGATGTAGTGAAAGCACTTACGCATCCAAGTAAAATAGATGTACTTAAACGCCAAATAAAACTGCCCAAACCAACATTTTTCACTTCGAGTCTCCCCCGGTGTCGAAAAGTTCAATCTTTCGGAACAATTGATTTACTAACAGGTGCCTGTCTATATTTATCCAAACAAGACGAACCGAGAGTAATAATCAATATGTTTTTAAAAATACCATGAGAAGCCTCCTTATATCCAAGGAGTAATTTTAAGAATTTAGTATACACCCCGCAGTTGTGAAAAGTTAAGGAAGTTTTAAAGCAATACGCTTTCCTGTTATGGTAAACTTAATGATTGGTGTAAAGTAGCCAGCAAATTAATTGAAATAAGTTAGGAGTTAAAAGTACGCTTGAAAAAATTAGTTTACCTCACCCTAATGATGATGTCGGTTTAAGAGCTACTGATTTTGGATTTAATCCACGTCAAGTAGATATCAATGACTCTGAGTTACTTCAAGATGCAAATGAACTCGTCAAGTCAGTTTACGAGTATTTTAATAATACAACTGCTTTACTTTCCAATAATCAGCGCGGGCCTGTATTAGCAGGTGTAATGCATAGAACCAAAAATATAATCCGTTTTGATATTAATCAGGTCAAACCATTCAAAGAAATTCTTCCTCTTCTACATCCTATTTTTCAGGATAGACTTGCTAAATATATTGATGATGCAGTAAATACGGGCTTGACTTCACGCCAACTGCTGGGAAAGGAATTTCCGGGTATCCATGCAGAAGTCAAAGCTGCATCTCAGGTTCTTTTGGCTCTAGAAGAACAGTTAGGCAGAAAAGCCGGAGTTGAGGATTTAGACGATTTGCTTATATTTAATATTCGTATCGCAGGTAGCCAAAAAGGTCAGAGTATAATACGTTGCCCTAACTGCCAGGTTTTGACCAGAGATATACTATCTCTTAGTGACCTCGCTGAGGAGTTTCTACAGAAATTATCAAGCTATCGCAAAACGCTACAATAAGAAGTGTTCATTATTGGAGTTGGTTGTTTTATGAGAGTATTTATAGATGAACTAGATTATTCTGATTATCATGCCTACACTTATGAGGGAAAAGATTTCACGGGTATTGCATACGAGAATTTTGCTAGTGGTCGGCTATTAGCAGAAAGTTCCTATGTGGATGGTATTTTACAAGGAATTTCAAGGGAATGGTATCCCAATGGACAGTTACACTACGAATATTACTATGAATCAGGAGTTTTAAATGGTTTATGTAAAGAACTGTATGAAAGTGGGCACTTAAAAATAGAATGTTTATATAAGTATGGTATTATTGTTAGCAAAAAGGAATGGACTGAAGATGGAAAGCTAATTGAAGAATATCAACTTAATGAAGATGACAAAAGTTTTAAATTATTAAATAAGTTAAGTAAACTAAAATAAAATTCACCAGCTAAAATTTACCAGCAGGCACCCATTAATAGCGGGTCAAGTTTCATAACACTCATTACCCATGAAAATTTTTCCATTTGGTAGTTGATACATTCCTTGTGGCTCAACTATGCTGTCACCCTTTTTCCAAGGGCGCCGTTCTTGCGTTTCTGGTAAATTACTAACATTTCCTGTTGAATAGGTACTGAGTGGAGCATTACCAGGACGTGCGCTTAAACCACCAGAACCTTTGAAATAAAATGTACCGCTTTTTTTATCTCTAGCAATACAACTAGTGGCAATAATCGCATTAGTATCGATTGTGTCTTTATTTAATTCTGTAAGACTGTTGGGAATAAAACTATTATTAGGAGAATCAATATCAGCAGTACCAGAAACACCAAACTGGGAACTAACGGTAATATCACTCAATTCTGTTTCTTGGGGACTCAAACCAATTCCAAAAATACCTTGAGTATTGATTTGGACTCTGCCCCCGTTTCCTTCAAAAGCATTGGCATTTATATTGCTATTTTCTTTGGGAATAGCAACAACAAATCTGGCATTAATATCAATGTTACCACCGTCTCCTCCTGCGCCTGCTGTTCCCGCAGTGGTGGATATTTCGCTATTGCGTCTTAATACAAGCTTATCACTGAGGGTAAATTTGATATTACCACCATCACGACTGGCAGAGCGAGCAGTAATTGAAGCTTTATCAAGGGTGAGATTTCCACCTGTGATAGAAATATTACCAGCCGTTCCTGTTCCTTCGCTATTAACTGAAATACGCCCACCATTAGAGATAGTAAATTCCCGTGGGTCGATGATAATGCTACCACCATTACCTGTTGAACCGGGTAATGTACTAGCGAATAATCCACTATTGGCACCTTCATTCGTAACGATATCAATTAATTGCGTATTTGTTGAACCCGACCTTTGTAAATTTTCTTGTGCTAAAGCTAATCGTTGGTTAAAATTTGGGTCACTTCCAGATATAGTAATGCGGTTTTTAACATTGAGGTTAATATTACCTGCGTTTCCACTACTGCGAGTATTCGCTAATATTTGGGCGCCGCCGAAAAGCTCAAATATATCAGCATTAATAGTAATTTCACCACCTTTACTTTGATTAAAAGTTGCAGATGAAACAACTGCTCCATCTGTAGCACGAAAGTTTTTAGTAGTTAGAGTCACATCTCCAGCATTACCAGATGCACCTCTTTGTGTTAGGGTTGCTATACCACTAGAAGTACCAGTAACATCAATACCTGACATAGTTATAGAATCAGATGCATTAATGCGAATATTTCCACCTTTACCATTACCTGCTGGAAGAAGATTATTTCCTATTGTTTCTGAGCGATATACTCCAGCGCTAATTCCAGAACCATTAGTTAACGTTAAGTTTTTTGTTTCAATATCCAGGTTTCCACCTTTACCAATACCTCCAGATACAACACTGCTATCAATGAAACTACTATTCATTGAGATATTTTCGGATATTTGCAACAAAATATTACCCGCATCTCCAGTTCCTAATGTACTATTCAAAATTCCAGCGTTATTTAAAGACAATTTTTTGGCACTGAACCGTAAATCTCCAGCCTTTCCAAAACCTCTAGGTAAGAGTGAGCTAATGACAACAGGGTTTTGATTACTTTCAGTTGTACCAGAAAAATTAATGGAATTACCAGCATTAAAAGTTATGCTGCCTCCATTACCTTGCCCAGAAATGCTAGCGTTGATAAGAACGTCATTAATTAAGTTAATATCATCACGGGCATCAATCAAAATATTACCACCATCACCTGTTCCAAAGCTTTGGGAACTAATATCAGCACCATTACTTATAGTAAACAACCCAGTTGTTATTTTAATATCTCCTCCCCTACCTTGCTTTCCTGGTAAAATTACGCTAATGGCGCCGCTACCTAATCCATTACCAGACCCATCAAATTTAAGACTATCGCGCGCACTTATTGTAATATTACCAATTTCACCCTGACCAAAATTACCTAAAAAACCACCATTAGTAGCAGACAGACTTCCAGTTGTTACCTGAATATTTCCGCCTTTACCCGCAATTCCTGACATCAAGCTTACAATTCCACTGCTCAAACCATCTCTGCCACCAACACCATCAATATTCACAGCATCTTTTACATCAACAAAAATATTACCGCTACCACCAGCCCCAAAACTACTAGCATTAATTTGACCACCATTTTTAAGAAATAATTCTCTACCTGTAATCCGAATAGTTCCACCATTTCCTGTTGCTGTAGTACTAACTGTACTTCTGGCTTCGCTTGATAAAAATTGCTTCTTGTCAAACCCTTCAAAAGTGATTGTATCGCGAGCATTAATAGTAATATTACCTGCATCTCCTATTCCAGCCGTGCCAGTTGCAATATAAGCACCATTACTTACTAAAAGTGAACCTGTTGTTATCTGAATATTCCCAGCTTTTCCTTCAGCATTAGGGATTAATGAATTTCCAATTGCACTTGCGGCACTATCTATTTTTCCATCTAATTTTACTGTATCGCGCGCATTGATGATAATGCTTCCACCTTCTCCTTTTCCTGAAATATCAGCACTTATTTGGCTACCATTCGTTAAAAATAGTGAACCTGTTTGTATAAAAGTATTGCCAGCTTTACCTCTACCTGTATTAAATACATTATTACTAATGTCTGCAACCCCATCCATGCTAATAACATTGCGAGCATCTATACTAATGTCACCTGCATTTCCAACTCCATTAGTACTACTGCCAAGAAAAGCGCCATTGGTCAAAAATAAAGAACCTGTTATAACCTTAATTCCTCCTGCATTACCCTCTGCTCCAGGTTGTACACTGTTGATAGCGCGACTAAATAAATCTCCACCATCAGAACCATCAAAACGAATAGTATCACGCGCATTAATGGTAATAGTTCCAGAATTTCCTTTTCCACGGGTACTTCCTTGAACTTGGGAACCACCTGTTACTTCGAGTGCATCAGCATTAATTGTAACATTACCACCATTACCAACGGCACCTGCTCCTACTGCATTAACAATTCCATTATTAAAGCCTGGTTTAGCTTGAGCGAAGGTAACTTTTCCAGTCACATCTAT
The DNA here is from genome assembly GCF_059640475.1 of Calothrix sp. CBUCES-K 9914. Classification (NCBI taxonomy): domain Bacteria; kingdom Bacillati; phylum Cyanobacteriota; class Cyanophyceae; order Nostocales; family Calotrichaceae; genus Calothrix; species Calothrix sp. CBUCES-K 9914. The sequence goes on along the minus strand of NZ_JBXXZH010000369.1, from coordinate 2,127 downwards.
ATTAATATTACCACCATTACCTTTACCACCAGTAAAATTAGCAGTCGCAGCATTCACTTGTGCAGAAATTATAGAGCTATTAATTAAAGAAAGCGAACCAGATTTGATATTGATATTTCCACCATTACCAACGGCGCCATCTCCCACATTACTAAATATACCGCCATCATTAAGAGAAATTAAATCATTAACTTGAATAGAAATATTACCCGCATTTCCTTTACCAAAAGTACCAGAAGTAATTCCTGCTTTATCGGTTAAATTTAAAAAGCCAGCATTAATTGTAATATTACCTGATTTTCCCTCTACTCCATTTAAGGTGCTGCGGATACCGCTAGTTATTCCATCTTTGATACCAGAAATATTCACGGCACCACGAACATTAATATTAACATTTCCTCCATTTTTTATCCCTGGAGTTTGTTCACCATCTTTTGTACGAACAATAGTTTGTATTTGGGTGCCATCAGTAATTGATAAAGAAGCAGCTTCAATATTAATAGTACCACCACTACCTACGGCGCCTGATTCTATATTACTATCAATAACAGCATCTACTAACGAGACAGCATCATTAACTTTTATAAATATATTACCACCGTTGCCAATTGCTCTCAATTGAACACTACTACCAATTATCGCATCATTAACCAGTAATTTATCAGATGCAATAACTATATTTCCCGCATCCCCAATACCAAAAGTATCTGCACTCAAAATAGCATCATTACTTACAATTAATGAACCTGTAGTGATATTTACATTCCCGCTTTTACCTATAGCTTCCCCATCCAAAACATTACTAATACGGGAATTCTCATCAGTTAAAGTTACCGTTCCCGTCGCATTTATTTGTATATCACCCGACTTAGTTGTAGGACTACCTAACTTATTATCAATACCTGCTCTAACTATACCTGCTCCACTAACGTTCACATCTTTGGCACCCAAAGCAATATCCCCACCACCAGAACCACGGACATTAATTTCTGCACCATTGCTAATGGATATATTACCTCTTTCTACACCTTCAGGAAAACTAAAACTCCAACTATCACCAGCAATATTGAATCCTACAGTACCAGGCGCCGCCAAACTCCCTAACTCTATTCTTCCGTTATACGCGCGCAGTCCACCACTTCCATCAAAAGATGCATTCTTAACAAGTCCACCACCTTCTATATTAATATCGCCACCCAAAAACAATAAACTCTTACCATCAGGAACTCTTAACCCGGTAATATCCTCACCAACTAGATTTTGTCCCGCAGGTGCAATAGAACGATTGGTAATATTACCTCTAGATATTTGATTGAATAAGAAAGCTGAAGGATTGATTGTCAGCACATCAGCAGGTTGACCACCGCTAGCATTGTAAACTCCACGCTCACCAAACTGAATTCCATTTGCTGTGGTTGCTAGAAACGAACCACCCACATCTAACCTGGCATTCAATCCGAACAAAACTCCATTCGGATTCATTAAATACAGATTTGCCGTTGAAGGTGTGAAGTTATTTGCTTGATGTACACCCAGAGTTCCAAAGATTTGTGAAGGGTTACTTCCTGTTACCCGCGCAAAAATATTTTGGATATTGGCATTAGGAGTTAAAAAATAAGCTCCTCGGTTCTCGCTGACGTTAAACTCTCTCAGACTGTGAAACAAATTCTGCCCACGTTCGGCGCCTCCTATTATTGCATCGTTCGTGGCGCCGTTGAAGTTGAAAATAACTCTCGAAGACTCGGTTGCTCCTAGTGTTTCGTCGGGTACAATGTTGCTTTGGGCAAAACTAGAACTGATAGATGTAGTAAAAGCACTTACGCATCCCAGTAAAAGAGATGTAGTCAAACGCCAAATAATACCGCCCAAACCAACATTTTTCACTTCAAGTCTCCCGTGGTGTTGAAAGTTCAATGTTTCGGAACAATTGATTTACTGACGGGCACCTGTTTATATTTATATAAAAAAGGCTAACCGAGAGTGATAATCAGTATGTCTTTAAAAATACCACGAGAGTGTTTCAATGCGAAAGTAATCTATACTACTACTCCGTGTCATTAAATTTGGGGTGTTAGAAAAAAGAACCACAAAGGCACAAAGGACACAAAGGAAGAGAGAACAACCCAA
>NZ_JBXXZH010000368.1:0-6900 GCF_059640475.1 Calothrix sp. CBUCES-K 9914 | reverse complement strand
GAAATAAGGATTCCTTCAAATCGCGGAATTGTTGGTTATGTTGCCTCAACAGGTGATGCTTTGAATATTCCTGATGCATATAAAGACCCACGTTTTGACCCTAACACAGATAAAAAAACAGGGTATATGACGCGAAATATTTTGTGTTTACCCGTGTTCAATTCCGCAAATGAGTTAATTGGGGTCACGCAGCTTATCAACAAACAGCAAGGTAGCTTCACAGCTTCAGACGAAGAGTTTATGCGCGCGTTTAATATCCAAGCAGGGATCGCGCTTGAAAATGCTCGTTTGTTTGAAAACGTATTGCTTGAAAAACAGTATCAGAAGGATATTTTACAGAGTCTTTCCGACGCGGTAATTTCTACCGACATGGAGGGAAGAATCGTTACCATTAATGACGCAGCATTAGAGTTATTAGGATGTCCCCTCAGTGATATTTATAGCAAATATAATAAAAACTTATGGGAAAGTAACTTAATTGGGCGCCTAGTTTGGGACGTAGTGCCAATTGACAATTTACAGATGCGACTCCAAGACAGTCTAAAAATCGGAGCTAGACATTTTGTACCAGAACAAGACTTAACAATCGCTATTCATACTTATATTCAAGACTTGCCAGAAAATAATCCCATAGATCAATCAGTTTCTTTAAATAAACAAGGTAGAAAACCACCAAATTCTAAGACTACAAATCTTGTAGAGGATGTAAAAGATGTATCATCAACTTCGTTTAAATGTTCAATATTAGCTGTACGCGACCGTAATAACCCTGATATATATATTCCTTGGAATCAACCATTAACTCCACAGTCAGAATTACTTAAAGCGCATCAAGTGCAACCAATTGAGCGTAGTATGAATTTAACAGTTAACCCCTTGACAAATCCAGAAGGTGGTGTACGTGGTGGACTAGTTGTGCTGGAAGATATCAGTCGTGAAAAGCGGATGAAAACTACTATGTATCGTTATTTAACGCCTCATGTCGCTGAACAAGTTATGGCGTTAGGCGAAGACGCTTTGATGGTAGGTGAACGTAAAGATGTGACTATTTTGTTTTCGGATATCCGAGGATACACTACACTTACAGAAAATCTCGGCGCCGCAGAAGTTGTTTCTCTGCTCAACCAATATTTTGGAACAATGGTTGAAGCCGTTTTTAATCATGAAGGAACCCTCGATAAATTTATCGGTGATGCTTTAATGGCCGTGTTTGGGGCACCTCTACCACTAAATGAAAATCATGCTTGGAAAGCTGTACAAGCAGCTCTTGAAATGCGGCGGCGCCTTGAAGAATTTAACCAGCGTAGAATTATACAAGAACAACCTTTAATTCATATAGGTATTGGCTTAAGTTCTGGCGAAGTTGTTTCTGGTAATATTGGTTCCCACAAACGCATGGACTACACCGTTATCGGCGATGGCGTAAATTTGAGTTCGCGGTTAGAAGGAGTAACAAAAGAATATAATTGTGATATAGTTTTAAGCGAATTTACTTATCAACTGTGCAGCGAAAGAATTTGGGTACGTCAACTCGATAAAATTCGTGTTAAAGGTAAACATCAAGCAGTTAATATATATGAACTAATTGGCGACCGCAGCGCACCACTTGACGATAAGACACAGGAATTTTTATCACATTACCATGCAGGTCGCTCTGCATATTTATCACGTAACTTCCGAGATGCAGTTATTTGTTTTGAAGCAGCAAAACAGTTAAGACCTCAAGACCATACTACAGATGTTCACCTCGAACGCGCGCGCAATTATTTATCCAAACCTCCATCCAATGCTTGGGATGGTGTTTGGACTATGACTAGTAAGTAATGAGTAATGAGTGCTGAGTGCTGAGTGCTGAGTGCTGAGTGCTGAGTAATATTAACTTTCGGAGTTTCCGAAAGGATTTTCACCTATGTGTAATTCCTTCTTCGCGCGTTTTAATTGTTTCCATAGTGCCTTAACTTGTTCGTATGCATCTTCTGGAGATATTTTGCCAGAAGTCTCTAAACTGCAAATAAAGCTAATTTTCTGTGCAAACTCTTGTAGGTTAGCGTTAAATACCAAGTTTTCTGGTTTTACTTGGCCATAATAACGGCTGCGAGGATAGAGAAAATCATCTTTGTTCACTTTTGTTGTCTCCATATTGATCAAACCCTGTATTAATTAAACTGAAAACTATTCAGATTCCCTTAAGATTCCCTACTTCTTGAGAAGTCGGGAATCTTAAACTTTGTCGTATTACGTAATAAATTACAATAGTTAGTATCAATATTGACCATTTAATTCGTAGTTCATATTAGTTGACAACCGCAAATAGCCTGAAACTAAGCGTTAAATAGATACTTTTGCCTTAAGTACACTTATAAGTACTATAAGCACATTCGGTTAGCTCGAAAAAGAATAAAATATTCTCGCTCGTGAAGAAATATTAAAAATAGACTTTAAGCGCATGGCACGAATTAATAACTAAAGAATAGGCAACTAAAGATAAAATGGTTAAGCTCAAAACATCAAAGCGCGTCTACAGCCCAAATATTTAACCTTTCCTGTATGTCTGTTCACACCAAGTTATACGAAGGCAAAGCCAAAATAATCTACTCTACGGAAGAACCTGAGATTTTACTTGCCGACTTCAAAGACGACGCTACTGCCTTTAACGCTCAAAAGCGTGGTAGCATTCTTAACAAGGGAGTCATTAATTGTACCATTTCTGCCCAATTATTTCAAGAGTTAGAAGCACTAGGCATAAAAACTCATTACATTGATACTCCGGCGCCGAATCAAATGCGGGTGAAAGCAGTAAAGATAGTGCCGTTAGAAGTTGTGGTGCGGAATATCGCTGCTGGAAGCTTATGCCAACAGACAGGTTTGGCACTAGGTACGGTACTATCTGAGCCGTTAGTTGAATTTTATTACAAGAATGACCAGCTAGGCGACCCACTATTAACGCGCGAACGCTTATTCTTGCTAGAACTGGCGACTGTGGAACAAGTACACACAATAACTCATCTAGCATTGGAAATCAATCAGTTTTTACGTGACTTTTGGGCGCGCTGCGATATAACTTTAGTGGACTTTAAACTGGAGTTTGGTTTGGACGCACATCAGCAGATTTTGCTGGCAGACGAAATTAGTCCCGATACATGTCGTTTGTGGGATACATCGTATAATAATGACCCCGACCGTCGGGTTTTGGACAAAGACCGATTTCGTCGGGATATGGGAAACGTAGAAGATGCTTACCAGGAGGTCTTAAATCGCGTATTAAAAGCCGTAGAAGCCAAAAACTAAGTTGATGAATATGGAAAATTCGGGTTTCTTGGTGTTTTCGACAGAAAATCTTAACTAGTGCCATTTTATAGTTTTGGTTATCTTTGTAGTTGCTAACCGTTGACTAATGGCTGTTAACTAGTAAACATTGACTGATGACCAATGCCAATCGGCAACCAATTCTCATTGACTACTGATAACTAACAATTTTTCTGATGGTGTGTGGACGTGAAGAGGAAACTAGAGAAAATGCGCTTATCTCCCGTTTTAGTGACAATGGTAGCAATTGCCGCACCACTAGGAAGTTCGGTGGCAAATGCACAAACTCCGCAACAAAAGTTAGTACAAAAATTAATACAACATACTAACAAAACTACTGATAAAACAACGTCCGTTATTATTCCGACTGTTACAGCTCCGACTGTTGCTGCTCCGGCTGTTACTGTTCCGACTGTTACTGTTCCGACTGTGACTCCTTCAGCTATTAATACTGATAATACTGAGCATCAAGTGGTAGCTGTTTTTCCAGCATCTGAAGCTTTAAAAACAATACCTGCTGGAGTGAAGCCAGTATCTAAAGCACCTAATACAGCCCAAATACAATCTCAACCGAATCAAATACAGACCCCACTGCCAGACCCGGTTCCAGTTAATCCTGCTACGCCTCCTAATAATACTCAACAGCAGGCGCCGTTAAACCCGTTACAAACAAATCCGAACCAAGCACCTGGAACAAATCCTTCACCTACAAACCCTACAAACCCTACAAACCCTACACAGCAACAGGCACCGCTACCTCCGATAGTGCCTGAAGGAACACCTGGCAGTGGGACACCAGTGCTACCTGGTACTGGAGCGCCCACAACTCAACCACCATCAGTTCAACCATCTCCACAACAACCGAATGAAACACCGCAGAACCCTTCGACACCTCAATTTAATCTGCCTCAAAATAATCAACCTCAAACTCCAGAAGCAACAGAACCGCGTGTTTTAGTTTCTGAGGTTCAAGTTAGACCTCAAAGTGGAGAGTTGGCACCTCAACTAGAGCAAGAAGTTTATCGTGTGATTAAAACTCAAGCTGGACGCACCACAACACGCTCACTATTACAAGAAGACATCAACGCAATTTTTGCAACTGGGTTTTTCTCAAACGTACAAGCACTACCAGAAGATACACCACTTGGCGTGCGTGTCAGCTTCGTTGTGCAACAAAACCCGAAATTAACAAAGGTACAAATTCAAGCTAACCCTGGTACGAATATAGCTTCAGTATTGCCTGCTACTGCCATTGATGAAATATTTAAGGAACAATACGGTAAAATTCTCAACCTGCGTGATTTGCAAGAAGGAATTAAAACCTTAACCAAACGCTATCAAGACCAAGGTTTTGTTCTGGCAAATGTCATCGGCGCCCCTCAAGTGTCAGAAAACGGTGTAGTTACACTACAAGTAGCAGAAGGGGTAGTCGAAAATATCCGTGTTAGATTCCGAAATAAAGATGGTCAAGAAACCAACGAAAAAGGTGAACCAATTCGCGGCAGTACGCAAAAGTATATTATTACGCGCGAGTTAGAGTTAAAACCCGGAAAAATCTTTAACCGCAACATTGTCCAAAGAGATTTACAGCGGGTATTTGGATTAGGCTTGTTTGAAGACGTTAACGTTTCCCTTGACCCAGGTAGTGACCCTAGTAAAGTTGATGTCGTTGTCAACGTTGTTGAGCGTAATAGTGGTTCGATAGCAGCAGGCGCCGGTATAAGTTCTGCAAGCGGCTTGTTTGGTACGATTAGTTACCAGCAGCAAAACTTAAACGGTAGAAACCAGAAATTGGGAGCAGAATTACAGCTTTCTGTACGCGATTTCTTGTTCGATGTTCGGTTTACCGACCCTTGGATAGCGGGTGACCCGTACAGGACTTCATATACGGTTAATGCATTTAGACGACAGTCAATATCGCTTCTCTTTGAAGGTAAAGACAATAATATCGAAACATTTGACCCTAATAATCCAACCCAAGAGGGAGACCGTCCGCGCGTTGTGAGAACAGGTGGAGGTGTAACTTTCACTCGTCCCTTGTCCTCAAATCCTTTTAGAGCGGCTGAATGGGTAGCTTCCGCAGGTTTACAGTATCAACGGGTGGAAACAACCGATTTTGATGGAAACAGACGACGAGTCGGAAGAGTTAACCTTGACCCCAATAGTGAGGTTCAACTTAGCCAATCAGGTGAAGGACAGGACGATTTACTATTATTACAACTAGGCGCCTCGCGTGATAAGCGTAATAATCCTTTACAACCTACAAGTGGTTCTTTACTACGTTTTGGTGTTGATCAATCAGTACCAGTTGGACTTGGTAATATTTTCCTAACCCGTTTGCGTGGAAGTTACAGTTATTACATACCAGTTCAATTTACCAACTTTACTAAAGGTCCTCAAGCCCTAGCATTTAACTTCCAAGGGGGTACTATCTTAGGAGATTTACCTCCCTACGAAGCATTCTCATTAGGTGGTAGTAACTCCGTTCGTGGTTATGAGGAAGGTCAACTTGGTAGTGGAAGAAGCTACGTTCAAGCTTCGGTTGAATATCGCTTCCCTGTTTTCTCCGTAGTTAGCGGCGCCTTATTCTTTGATGTCGGTAGCGACTTAGGCACCAGTACTAGACCTGCGGAAGTATTAAACAAAAATGGTACAGGATACGGTTACGGTTTAGGTGTCCGCGTCCAATCTCCTCTCGGACCTATTCGTATTGACTACGGTATCAATAACGACGGTGACAGCCGCATCAACTTTGGTATCGGGGAAAGATTTTAAGAGTTGAAAGTGCTGAGTGCTGAGTGCTGAGTAGAAGTTATAACTCAGCACTCAGCACTCAGCACTCAGCACTCATAACTCAGCACTCAGCACTCATAACTTATTTGATTCTGTTTGTTAGTTAACTTGTCATTTGGTTGTATTTACCCAATACTTTTTTGATAAGTCTTTTTTCAGTTAAAAATCCGGAGTCAAAAGTTTAGTGTATGAATATTGACTTTTGAAGCGCGTTTAATAACGTTTGACCGTTACCCCTGACCCCAGACTAATGCAACAACATACTTTAGCCGCAGAAATTACACAAACTGGCGTAGGATTACACAACGGTGTAACCACGACTGTAACTATAAAAAGCGCGGTTCCTGGAAGCGGTCGCTATTTTGTAAGGGTAGATTTACCAGAATCTCCGATTATTCCCGCACAAATAGGAGCAGTAAATCACACCGTTCTTTCAACTCAATTAGGTAAAGGTGAAATTCACATTCGTACTGTCGAACATCTTTTAGCTGCTTTGGCTGCTATGGGTGTTGATAACGCGCGTATCGAAATTGATGGAAGTGAAGTTCCTGTTCTTGACGGTTCGGCTTCTGTGTGGGTAGAAAGCATTATTCAAGCAGGGTTAGCGGCACAGTCCCGGTCTCTTCATGAGACTTACGTGATAAACGAACCTATCTGGGTAAGAGATAAAGATGCTTTCGTTTGCGCGATGCCCGGAGACGAAACTCGGTTTTCATACGGTATTGATTTTGACTTACCTGCAATCGGTAATCAATGGTACAGTTGGAAAATGGCTGCAAATTCAGAATATCCTGATGCTGA
>NZ_JBXXZH010000367.1:0-6986 GCF_059640475.1 Calothrix sp. CBUCES-K 9914 | reverse complement strand
CCAGGGCAATATTACAAACAAAACCCTTCTCTTCTGATATACAAAGAGAAGGCTTTTGTTTTTTGCTTTGTTGGCGCCCATGCTTTGATATACCGTATTTTTACGCTTTATCCTTATATATAGCAATCCTAAATTATTTGTGAAAAAATAGGCTGAATAAATTTACCACAGAGTACACAGAGTAAGAGGGAACAGAGGTTTTACAACTCAAGAACGGAATGTTATATATTGTATTAGGCGCCCTAGACTTGATTAAATCATGAGTAGCGTTACTGCATGAAAGAAATCGGCGTATTTAAGTGACAGAACATAAATATTTATAAATACATTTAAATATCTGATAAAGATTTAATAGCTTTGAGTTTGTTGATAGTCTCCATATCTGGAGCTTTGCTACCTACTGCTTGTTCAAAAACCCGAATGTTTTGAGAGTTATTAAAATAATTTGGATATTCAGCTAAAATTGTAGAAGCGTAAGTTTCAATGCATTTAGTTTCTAAAACAAATATATCGTTAAATAATAAACCAGAAATCGGTTCACTAAGCTGTGTGTATTGAGAAATTAATTCTCCTTCTCGACCAATAAAGCAGTTAGACCGTCGGATAGCGCGTAAAATTTCTTCAGACAAAGCTTTTGATATCTGTAATTTCTCAGCAATTCTATTCCTAATCTCATTAAATGTTAATGGCTCCTCCATAGAAGCAATAGTTCCAATTAATTCTTTAATAACATTAGAACGGTGTTCTGGAGAAGGACGCAATTTTTTGTGATTCAAAAACGTGTATAACTGCTCTGTACTAAAAACGGTATCTCGCGTTAAATCAAATTCAGAAGCAATAGTCAATCCTAAACTATTAGCAACACAGTTCGTTAGATTATTAAGATTGATAACAGTAATATTATTGTTGTTACGATTCCAATCTTCAGTCTCGCTATCAGTTAGTGATAAAGTTACTAAAAACGCCCGGTTTTTTGATAAATTTAGGCGCCTTCTTTTTGAATGCTCATTGATTTGATTAAGATATACGTTACTTTTGTCACCCGTTTTAACTTCAAATAAAATTAATTGATTGTCAACTAAGAATAAAGCATCAAGCTCATAATACTTAGACTCTTCAAAAGAATAACTGACATGAGGATTAATTAAATACTCAAACTGAATATTATGCTGTGAAAGCAAATAACAAATTTTATATACAACATATTTTTCTAACCATCCTCCCTCAAAAAAACTTCTAACCCTAGTATCTCCACTGTGCGGTTGAAAACGAATTCGTTTATCAGATTTAATATACTTAGAAGTCCATAATCCTTTACTTTCTAAAATACCTCTAAACCGAAGACAAATATTATCATCTTCTTCATTACCTAACAGCTTATACGAAAAACCTCCTTGCATATCACCACTTATACTCGCTTTCATTTTTCGATAAAGCGGAGCTAATGCTAAATAATTCTCTCCCATGAATACGGCTATATCACATAAATCATCTTTCTCTAACTGCTTGTAAGGCAACCTAAGACTAACTTTTAATCTATTTAACTCAGAAATTAATTTATCAGTTTCAGTAATCGTAATTTGTGGAGATATTGCATCCACTAGATTTAAAACAGGTTGCTGGTGCTGAAGTTGATAAAACCTCTCTAAACTCTCTACCTTCAATTCCAGGTTAGCGTGGGCAGTCGCTAAATGTCTAAGCTCTCTGACTAATTGCTCGGTTTTACTTCTGTCTTCTCGAATACTAAATACAGCCATAGAAGCGCTCGCAATAGCACTACTAAATACTGCTGCACTAGTTTTGAACGAAGGTGATAAAATAGCTGCAACAGTACCGAAACCGAGAGTTACAGAAAAAGTAGCTAAGGTAGATTTTAAGGATTTTGGCTGCATTGTAAGAACGTTATTCTAATTTTTGCGACATCTCTCCCAAAGAGTGATTTCTTTTCGTTGTCTTAATAAAGAACTTACACAAGACAAACTAAAGTTTTATCAACCCAATCTAAAATCACTTGATTTACTTCGTCTGGGCTTTCATCATGGGGACAATGCCCAACATTATCTAAGTTCAGTATTTGTAAATTATTATTGTATTGCGCGAATATAGGCGCCAATGCAGGAGGAACGAATCGGTCTTTCTTTCCCCACACCAATAACATCGGTATATTTAAAGTCGGCAAAATCGCTTTGACGCTAGGACTAAAATTGGCGCCAATGCTAGCCTTGAACAAAGCAGTAAAAGCACGGACACTACCTCGGTCATTAGTTGGACCCGCAATAATATCAATTAATTCATCCGTAATCGCTTCTGGGTTAGCATATGCAAGTGCTGCCCAACGACGTAATACTCCTGGTTGACGAAGAAAATAAAATAAAGGCTTAAGGAACATGGGTGAAGCAACAAAGCTCTTGATTGCCATAACAGTTGGGCGCAACAATGGAGGTATTGCCTCTTGCTCTAATGATGGGTCAGGTAAACTCATCATTACCAAACCTTTTACCATCTCAGGATGGGCAGCAGCAGCAGTTATAGAAACTAGTGAACCCAACGAATTCCCAACTATAACAATTGGCTTGCGAATAAAACCTTTCCAAAAGTCGTATACTTGTTCAGCCCAAAGATTAACACTGTAGTTAACAGGAGCTTTCTCGCTGGCGCCCCATCCCAGCATATCAAGCGCGTACACCGTATGACGCTCGCTCAGTACCTCTAAATTTTGGCGCCAATGACCAATAGAAGCACCAAAACCATGCAAAAGAATGATGGGTATCTCTTCACGGGTGCTGTTTAAACAGCGAATATACGTATAGCGAGTTTGCCACCCTCGCCAAACCCAATCACGCTGCAAACCCACTCTGTGCTGCCACAAAGATTCTACCATTTACGTCCTCCTTCATTAATTTTTGTAAACTACTTTAAAATTGAAGAGGCATTATTACCAGTCACTATATCTATTCTAAGTAAATTAATCTGTGTATGTTTGCAAATCCCGACAAAACATACTTTGCTCAAACGCGATTAAAATTATTTATTTTAGCAATCAGTAACACACAAAACTCTTAATTAAGTATATTTACGTAGAAAAACAGAAGCCAATTATCAAGTAGTAGGTGTTACAATAGTCAATAATGACCGACGTTATGTAACGCGCGGTTAACAATTTGACAGAAATTGGGTTGGAGTTAGTAGAATAACAAGTATAGCTGGATAGAGCTAACACAAATTTATATTTGGTTCGTTAGCAACCCTAGGATTATAGCTTGTTCCTCAAAAACATTCAATAATCTTGGTTATTTAGCTTTGACTGTTGTATACACTCACTAAAAATAGCCAAAATCTTAGCAAATAGCTCTTAAAAATCATACATGCCTGTGATTGAAAAAAGAAGAAGTCGCGACCTACCCCAAATTAACGAACGAATTCGCTTCCCGAAAATTCGGGTCATTGATACCGATGGCGCGCAGCTGGGAATTTTAACACCGAACGAGGCATTACAGCTAGCAGAAGAAAAAGAGTTAGACTTAGTGCTTCTCTCGGATAAAGCAGAACCGCCTGTGTGCCGAATCATGGACTATGGCAAATACAAGTTTGAGCAAGAGAAGAAAGCGCGCGAAGCGAGGAAGAAGCAGCATACAGCTGATGTGAAAGAAGTTAAGATGCGCTATAAAATAGAAGACCACGACTATAATGTGCGCGTCAAACAAGCAGAGCGGTTTTTGAAAGATGGGGACAAGGTGAAAGCCACCGTTATGTTCCGAGGTCGAGAAATTCAACACAGTGATTTAGCAGAGGAGTTGCTAAAGCGCATGGCGAACGACTTGGAACCAGTCGGTGAAGTGCAGCAAATGCCCAAAAAAGAGGGCAGGAATATGATGATGCTAATATCGCCGAAAAAATAGTGGTTAGTAGCGCGCGTACTTGAAATCACAGTTGTAATTACATAGCTAGTTATTCTCGTATTTCGCGTTCATAGCAAAAATTTAAATAAAAAGTGATAGTCCTGGGCGCTGAGTGGGAAAAATAATACTCAGTAGCTCAGGACTTTTGTCATAGACATAAAGTAGAACCGCATGGAATTTAAACATCATTGGTCAGTGCCCATGTTGGGCAAAACCCTAAACGAGCAAATCTTGGCGATTGTCAACCTACGTCCAGAGGAGAGTCGGCGCACATGGCTAATGTTGGCGTTTTATACAACAACGTCAGTGGGACTACGTTGGACGGAAGACAGTACAGTAGCGCTATTTTTGGGAAAATATGGCGCCAACTCGCTGCCTTTAATTTATCTTGCCAGTGCTTTCATGGGCACGTTATTGGTTTTTTTTTACTCCCGTCTGCAACAGTTGTTTCGCTTGCGTTATGTAATAGTAGGAATTGCGCCATGCATGTTCTTACCGCTGTTGGTACTGCGTCTAGGTCTAGAAATTCCTTATCTCGCGGTAGCGACTGTATTTCTATTGCGGTTATGGGTTGATGCGTTTTATGTTCTCAACGATCTTAATACTTCCATTGCTGCCAACCACATCTTTAATATTCGTGAGATTAAGCGAGCATATCCGATAATTAGCAGTGGGCTTTTGGTTGCGGACATTTTTAGTGGTTTTAGTTTGCCGCTGCTATTAACATTTGTTGGACTCAAAAACGTTATTATTCCTGTCTCAGCAATTTTTATTGCTGCAGGCGCCTTGATGCTGTTTTACTTGAGTCATGAAAACAAAGGTTCATTTCCCGAACAGTCATTAAAATCTGTTTCAGTACCGCGCACACGACCGCAGCTTTCAGGAAAGCTTCGACGCTACTCGTTAGCGCTATTTGGCTTTTTTGGACTATTACAAATAATTAACATATTAATCGACTTTCAATATCTAACTCAAATCGAAATCACTTATAGTGGTCAAGAAATAGCAAGCTTTTTAGGGATATTTAGTGGCGTAACTGGGATATGCGAACTATTGATGCAGTTTTTTGTGTCAAGTCGAGTTCTGGAAAGGTTTGGAGTCTTCTTTACTACGGGGACATTACCAACTTGCATTGCAGTCCTACTGCCTCTATTAATTGTGTCATTAGGTTTGCTACCAATTACACAAGGGGAAAACTTCTTTTGGGGTTTAGTAATATTAAAATTTATAGACGAACTGCTGCGCTATACATTTGTTGTTAGTGGTAATCCTTTACTATTTCAGCCGATTCCAGAGAAATTCCGCTCGAATGTCCAAATCTTATCGGGGGGTATCGCAGAAGCTTGGGGTACAGGTATTGCGGGTTTTGTAATTTTCAGTACGCTTTGGTTAGGAGCATCCCGAATTCCCTTATCGCTGAATTGGATATTGGTAATCGAAACAACAATCGTCGCAATTATCTGTTTAGGGTTGCTTTGGATACTACGATTTCTTTACGTAGACTTGTTGGTTTTGAGTGCAGGACGGGGAAAACTTACAGGCGCCGATGTGGATGTGCGTACATTCAAACAAGCGATAGCTAAAGCATTGAAAGAGTCTGGTACGGAAAGTGACAAGCGTTCATGTATCGAGTTGATATCTCAAATTGACCAACAAGGAGCAGCAGAAGTACTGGCGCCGTTATTAACCAAACTACCAAGTACTCTACAAATACCCTGTTTAGAAGCAATGCTAAATGCAGGAGCAACAAAAACGTACTTACCGCAAGTCAACTCATTACTCAAACTACCTCAAACCGAAATTAACCCCGAAGTATTCGCGCTAGTGTTGCGTTATGTTTGGCTAGCAGAAGATAATCCTAATTTAAGTAGACTCGAACAATTTCTAAACGAGGAAGAACATCCAATAATTCGCGCGACTGCTGCATCACTACTGTTACGACAAGGAACAACGCAGCAAAAAGTTGCAGGAACTCGCACTCTCAAAGCGATGCTAACGAGTTTGAACGAACGTGAGCGGATAGACGCGGTTAGAGCATTAAGCAGTGGTGTTTATTTACAAACACTACGGCTTTTAATTCCAAATTTGTTAGAAGACAAATCATTGCGGGTGCGCTGTGCAATGTTAGAAATGATAGCAGCGACACGTTTAGAAGATTACTATCCAGCCCTTTTAGGAGGACTTTACTACAAATCAACGCGCGCAGTTGCAATGCGTGCCATCGTCAAACTTGAAAACGAAGCATTACCAATCGTATTGAGTTTAGCAACAAATCCCCATAAACCTGAGATAGTGCGAATGTATGCGTGGCGAACGATAGGAGAAATTTCCACATGGGAAGCGATGGATACATTGTGGAAAAACCTGGAAACATCGAAGGGTAAAGACCGCGACCGTATTCTTCGTAGCTTGCTCAAACGTCATGAGAAAGAAGGAATTTTAGGTTTAGTCGATAAATCGTATGAAACCCAGGTAGAAAGATTAATCGATGAGGAGATAATGTTATTGGGCGAGATATACGCTGGATATAGGGACTTAGAAACACAAGGGAAAGTCTACGCTGATTACTTGGAATATAAAACGCGCGAATTTGTTACTGACTATTTATCTAGCCGTAAAGTAATGGCAATATGTGAATTATTAAAGCGCGCGTTGCTTGATTTAGAGATTGATATTAAAGAACGGTTATTGCTGCTTCTAAAGTTACTTTATTCTCAAGATAAGATTCAAGCAGCCGCAGCTAATGTGTTATCTGAATCATCAAAAAATCTAGGAAGAGGCTTAGAAATACTAGAACATACAGTGACATTGCCAAACAAATCGCTGTTACTAATTATTTTAGATAAACGTGATGTCCGACAAAAACTTCAAGCATTAATAGAAGCTAAACTTTGTAAATACGAGCAAATGGTAGTCAGTGATAGAATTCGACATTTACTGACCCTTGAAACATCACTCTCTGACTGGTGTTTAGCATGTTGCCTTCATTTCGCTGTTGGAGCGCGTATTCGTCTAACTACTGACCAAATTATTGAAAACTTGCGTCATCCGACCAGCTTTGTACGCGAAGCAGCTATTTGTTATTTA
>NZ_JBXXZH010000366.1:0-7024 GCF_059640475.1 Calothrix sp. CBUCES-K 9914 | reverse complement strand
ACCCGTCTTTTGGTCTTTTATTAAGAAAACATTATATTCAATTGGTATTAGCCTACCACTTTTAAAATGACGAAATTGAAATTCTCCTTGCCAACGCCCATGTTGTGTCACTGCTGGCACTATGTGGTTTTGAAAATAACCCCAATCTTCAAGCGTATGATAGTCTGAAACATGTGTCTGTCTAAATTGTTCAATGCTGTCAAGACCAACAAGGTTCAATCCAGCTTCATTTAAATACCATGCTTGAGCATCAAGAGTTGCTATACCAATAAAATCAGTACTATTTTCAACTAAAGAAACAAACTTTTGCCTTTCTTCCTCAGCGAGTTTGCGGTCTGTAATATCGCGCGCTATAACTGCTAGAGCAATTGGCTGACTACTTTTATGGTTTTTTATTGTAAAAATGTTGTATTCTATTGGAATAAGGGCACCAGTTTGAAAGTTTTTATAGTTAAGTTCTCCTTGCCAGCTTCCTTTTTCAATAACTTGAGGTAAGATTTCTTTCTTTAAAAACTCTGAATCTTCAGGTGGATGAAAATCCTGCAGAGAGTTTTTCCGAACTTGGTCTTTATTTTCGATTCCTATAAGCTTCTGACCTGCTTCGTTGATAAACAACCCCTCGCCATTAAGTGTTGTCATACAAATAAAGTCTGGGCTATTCTCAATTAGAGCTACTAGTTTTTGTCTGTCTTCTTCGATAAACTTACGTTCGGTAATATCCATTATTAAGCCATCCCAAACAATATCACCGTTGGGTTGTTTTTCTGGACGTGATGAACCTTGCAACCATTTCAGGCGCCCTGATGGTGTTACAACTCGCCATTCATGGTTCCAAGGTTTGAGAGTTTTGCTTGAAGTTTGTACTGATTGATAAAAATTAGCTAAATCTTCAGGGTGTATTGCTTTAAATAATACTTCGCAGTCATTAAGAACTTGTTCAGGCTCTAATTCATAGATTTGACGACATCCAGCGTTGATATAGGAAAAGTAATGGGAGCCATTAGTACGTAAAACGTATTGATATAAAACTCCTGGTATATTAGATGATAGGTGTTGAAAACGCATTTCGCTTTTTCGCAGTGCGGCTTCAGCTTTTTGTCTTTGTATAACTTCTGCTTGCAGTTTCGTATTCGCTATATTTAATTCACTAGTACGCTTTTCTACTAAATTTTCTAGTAATTCTTTATACTGATGTAACTGTGTTTCCGCTAGCATTCGGTCGCTAATATCAATTATTAGTCCATCCCAGATAATATCGCCGTTGAGTTGTTTTTCTGGTCTTGCAATAGTACGCACCCACTTTAACTTACCTGTGGATGTAGTAACTCGACCTTCCCATACCCAAGGCAAAAGCGTCGAAGCTGAAATTGACATGGACTCTGTAAATGCTGAGTGGTCATCAGGATGAATTAGGTCACAAAATATTTTGGAATTTTGCTGAAGCTTTTCTGCTTCGACTTCTAGCAGTTGCTTGCAACCGGGACTGACGTAAGTTAGCTTGAAATCTCCAGAGGGATGCAAAAGACATTGGAAAATCATTCCCGGAACGTTTGCTGCTAACCTAGTCACGCGCGTTTGACTTTTCCTGAGCGCTTCTTGTATTTGCTTTTGCTCGGTAATTATTTCAGTACAAAAAATAGTTCCACTAATCTCACCGCTTTGGTCATACCAAGGACGACACTCCCACTTCAACCACTCTACTGAACCCGAAGCTTGTAAAATTTTTTCTGCCTCATACTGATGTGACTCACCTGTCAAACAACGGTCATGAACCTCTCTCCACTTTTGTGCAACACTTGGCAACACTTGGCAATTACACTGACCTATTAAACTAATTTCGCTACAGTTATGGTCTTGTAACCATTTGCGACTAGTGGCAACATAACGCATTTCCCGGTCGAAGATGGCAATAGCTACAGGTGTGTGTTCCAATAAAATTTGAGTCAATTCTGGGATATCCTGAGTGTACATAGCGCAGACGGTAGATTCCTAGTATTTATGCTGCAATAAAATATTCTTGGGCAGGCTACACTTAAGCTACCCATTAAGAAAGATTTTATACACCAATATAACTAAACTTCTACCGATTTAACTTCAGAGTTTTTAGGGAATTATCTATGTTTATTTGACGCAACACCTAATTTATCCCACACATCACACTTAGATTCTTGTGGGATGGGCATTCTTGTGGGATGGAGATTCTTGTGGGATGGGGGTCTTCGCCCGTCTTACCATAAGACTGTACAGATTTTTCTAAACAAACTTTCAATTGTTCTGCAATTACCTGTACTTGGGGTTCTTCCATGATATCTATATGAGAACCAGGAATATAATGTATGTCTAATTTTTCAACAATATCACCCCAGCCAAATAGAGGATCATATTCCACACCTACAGCTTCGTCCCTATTCTCGTCAAGAGTCCGTAACAGAGTCGCAGAACCTGGGTAAGTTTGAAAGATATATTGACTAGCAGCTAGTGCGTTAGCGTCTATAACTTTTAACTGCTTGTCATCTGATATTCCCTGTACGACTTGCAGGTGGTGTTTGTATCTTTCTTGGAACTGATAAGTACCCCATTCTCTCCAACCAGCAAGCTTTCGCCTCAAATAGGGGAGTCCTCCTTGCACAACATACTTTATATGTAAATACACTCGTTTCCAAGCTGACGAGCGTTTGTTATACCCAGGACGACAGGCATCTAATATACCGAGAAAAGCTACTTTTTGCCCCATAGAGTGGAATTGTTGAGCCATTTCGTAAGCAACAAAACCCCCAAAAGACCATCCCAGTAGAAAATAAGGACCATTCGGTTGAATGCTCTGAATTTCTTGGATATAGTGCAATGCCATATCTTCAATTTTAGTATGGGGAGGCTCTTTTCCATCTAGCCCGATTGGTTGTAATCCATAAACTGGTTGCTCTAATCCTAAATGCTTTGCCAAATTGCGATAACATAAAGTTTCGCCACCGAGGGGATGGATACAAAATAAAGGTTGTTTAGAACCTTTGGGTTGAATTTCTACTAAAGACGACCAAGTTTTTGATTTGTCATTAGTTAATGTTGAGGAAATAATCTGAGCAAGAGCTTCTACAGTTCCCGATGAAAACAAAGAAGATAGAGGGATTCTTTTGCCGAATGTATGCTCAATATTGGAGAATAAGCGCACGGCTAATAATGAAGTTCCTCCTAATTCAAAAAAGTTGTCCTGAATACCTACTTGCGATACATTTAATACTTGTTGCCAAATATTTATCAGTTTTTCTTCTATCTCATTTCTGGGTGCGACATACTCAGTCGGTACAAGTCCTGTAGCTAGTTGCTTTCGGTCAATTTCACCTGTTAGGGAAAGGGGCATTTCTTCGAGTTGGCGGAATTTACTTTTGCTGCGAGTGCCAAAGCGGTCGCATACTTTCAAGTTTCGCAACTTAGCTTCGTTAACGTTAGGTACTGAAGCAGTAAAATAAGCGCATAATTTTTGAGCATAACAAGATGTGCTTTCCAAACACTGGCGGATGTAAGGATGGTTTCCATCTAATCCTACAAGCAAATGTGCTGGTTGATGATGCAAACAAGCAAGGAAAGAATTTAATCCCTGAAGGGGTGACATTACTTGACGACCTTGAGCAAAACGCGCGTCCCTATATTCATAGCCACGACTTATACCTACACCAGCCCATGTACTAGAACCAAAGCAATAACTTTGTAACTTACTTTTGGCTCTTTGGTAGTGTGAAAAGCTGTCAAGAAAATTGTTAGCAGCAGCATAAGCACCGACGCTAAATGCACCAAAGAAACTTATCACTGAAGAAAAGCTGATAAAGACACCTTTGTTTTGCTGTTCGAGGAGTTGATGCAGAACCCAAGTACCAAAAACTTTGGGACGCAGTGTTGATGCCAAAGAAACGCGCGTTTCTTCAACCAATAGCCGCTCGCCTCCAATTCCTGCCAAATGAATTACTCCTTCTAACTCGCATTGCCAGTTAGACTTGGCTCGGTCAACCACTTGTTCCAACTGGGTTAAATTACATATATCCGCAGCTTCATAAATTACTTCGCCTCCTAGTTGCTCTAAAGATAAATAAGCCTGAATTCGTGTGGAAATAGCATCTTCTTGCTGAGAAATATATTCGAGCCAAGTACTTTTTTTAGGAAGAGGAGTTCGACCCACCAACAACAACCTAGCTTGATAGTGTTGTAGCAAATATTTAGCAATTTCTATACCAATTTCTCCCAAACCGCCAGTTATTAGATACATTCCCCCATACTGAAAGGGCAAATCCTGTGTTTGCTGGTGTATCATATCAACTTTCGACAATCGACAAACTAAACGTTGTTGATTGCGGTAAGCGACTTCTCGCTCTTTCTGCATCACCTGAATTTCACGGAGAAGGCACTTAGTATCGGCTTCAACTTCTCCGGTTAAATCGATATGGCGACAGTCCAACCAAGGAAGTTCTTGGGGTATGGTTTTAATCATCCCCAAGATAGGACTGTTTTCGTAAGCGATTTCCTCACCTGCTTCGGTCGGTTGGGTATGACTAGAAATAACTGATAACCGTATATTTGATCCTTCTGCGATTTGCGAAAGTGCTTGAACTAAGAACAGCAAACTATAAACTCCGCGTTCTTGTGCTTGCTCTAGTGCTTCTAAGCTTGAAATCTCTCCTTTATACTTGTCATAAGTCCACAGATGCAAAATCTGGGAAATCTCTAAATTTTCGGCTAAAAGTGATTTGAGTAGACGCTGATAATGTTCGGGATTCTTTGGGTCTATAGAATAGCGCTTACTGTCAAATTGAACAAATTCTGTTCCAGCTTCAATACAAATGCTGTGTACTTGCTTCTGCTTTAATTCTGCACATAAATGCAAACCCAATCCCAATTGATCGAGGAACACCAGAAAACATCCAGTTGGAATTTTAGTATTTAAAGTTACCGCTTCTTGTCGGCGCCAAATCTTTTTGTAGAACCAATCTGGTAATGTATTATCATTAGCACACTTAATATCTATTTGCTTAATAATTTCTGTAAATTTACCATTATCAAACTGCTGTTTTAATTTCGAGCGTTGGATTTTGCCGATTGCAGTTTTAGGAATCGCCTCTTTTTTAACTGGAATTAGATAATCTGGATTTACACCAATTTCTCGAACAATATTTCTCCGAATTTCTTTGACCAAATGTACTAACTCGTTATCTTCAGTTAGGGAAGTATGAAAAACCAGAGCGAGCTTGTCGGTATCGCTTTCTTTATCTCGCACTGCAAAAGCAGCAGTGTAAGAAACTTCGACTTTTTCTACCAATTCGACAATCGCTTCAATTTCATGACTGTAGTGATTTAAACCGTTGATGATAATAACATCTTTCTGGCGCCCAGTTATCGTCAGGCGCCCCTGATGAATATATGCTAAATCTCCGGTTTTCAACCAACCATCTTCTGTAAAAGCTTCAAGGGATAGTTCCGGATTCTGATAATAACCGCAGGTAATCATCTCTCCAGAAATCTGTAACTCACCAATAATATTTTCGTTAACTACTTGATTATGCTTATCTACAATCCGCATTTTGAAACCGGGAATTGGAACTCCCACTTCCACAAATGGATAATCAGGTGATGGTAAATTTAATAAGTACTTATGAGAGAAACAAACCGCCGCACAAGTTTCCGACATTCCCCACGCGGAATGCATCGCGTTAATTGATAAGCTGTGGGGTGCAAGTAATTCCCAGAACAAACGTGCCGTTTTTGGAACAATCACCTCAGCAACGGATAAAATAGATTTTACCGCCGAGAAATCCCATCGCCTTTGTTGAATGACTTCTTTGCGAGCATTGACTAATCCTAAAGCAAAGTTTGGCGCCCAAGCGAATGTCACACGATAACGGTCAATCCAATCCAACCACCTTAGAGGGTCTTCTAATACAACTTCTGCGCTCCCGTGAATTTGTTGTGAACCGACGTAAATATCTCGAATCGAACAGCGAATCAAACTCCCTACATGATCTAAATTCAACCAGTTCAACGATATATCATCGCTTGTAAAATTATTCATCCTCGCACTTGCAGCTACATTACTCAAGATATTTCGGTGACTCAACATCACTCCTTTTGGTATGCCTGTGCTGCCAGAAGTTAAAATTAATATCGCTAAATCGTCTGGTTGACTGACATGACAGTTTTTATCCGGTTCGCACAACCGTAAGCGATCAACTGTTTCAACTTGGAAGTTTTCCACACTCAAAAAGTTGGATAAAGAACGTACTTTTGAAGCTAATTCGGCAGTCGTTAGAATTATTGGTTTATCCAACATCTGCCAAGCATTATACAGCTTTTGCACAGTACTGTTGTTCGGTTCATAAGTTGGAGCAGTCGATATTGGAACAGGCACAAAACCGCCCAAAATGCAACCCCAAAAAGCCGGAATAAAGTCCCAATTCTGATTTATCTGGAAAATAACTTTATCTCCAGGTTTTAGTCCAAGTTGACACAATCCTCCTTTGATTCGTTGTGCTTCGTTTAATAAAGCTTCATAGGACTGCACAATCTCAGAACCGTCAGCTTTTATGTAGAGAATTCCTTTGTCCTTAACTAAGAGTGCTGTCCGTAACAAAGCTGCTGATAAAGTACTTGGAGCGTTAGTTTCTAACTCACTAGCGGCACCGTAACTAATAGATTTTTGCTGCACTGTAACTGCATCAGATGAAACTTCGGGCAGTTTTCCAGCTTTCTCTGAATATAGACTTTTAATAACACCCCTACTTTTTACGAAGGGTAGCAAATCTGACAGATGTAGCGGTGGGATTTTCTCGTTATAATCTTCAACTATTACTGCTACCTGCTCAATATCTGGTAGAGATTCTAGACGTTGTTCCCATCGCTGTATCAACTCAGAATCAAGCGCTTCAAGTTCAATTAAAGCTTGTTCGTCTATTTGCCCCGATTCTGTCAGCGGCACAGTAGACACCGGAATATAGGCATCTGGTATCATCGCAGGAGGCAGCACGTCTCGCAAATACGATTG
>NZ_JBXXZH010000365.1:0-7084 GCF_059640475.1 Calothrix sp. CBUCES-K 9914 | reverse complement strand
TTCTTCTTCTTGACCGAACTTGTAACCGTAGTTTTGGCTTTCGGTTTCGGTTGTTTCACGAACCAAGGAAGAGGTTACTAGTGAACCATGCATAGCACTGAACAAGCTACCACCGAATACACCTGCTACACCGAGTTGGTGGAAGGGGTGCATTAAGATGTTGTGTTCTGCTTGGAATACCAACATGAAGTTGAAGGTTCCGGAAATACCTAAAGGCATACCGTCAGAGAATGAACCTTGACCAATTGGGTAAATCAAAAATACTGCGGTTGCTGCTGCAACAGGTGCAGAGTAAGCTACGCAAATCCAAGGACGCATACCTAAGCGGTAAGAAAGTTCCCACTCACGACCCATGTAGCAAAATACGCCAATGAGGAAGTGGAATACTACCAACTGGTAAGGACCACCGTTGTAAAGCCACTCATCTAAGGAAGCTGCTTCCCAGATTGGGTAAAAGTGTAAACCGATAGCGTTGGAAGAAGGAACAACGGCGCCGGAGATGATGTTGTTTCCGTACATTAAAGAACCAGCTACTGGTTCGCGGATACCGTCGATGTCAACTAGAGGTGCTGCTACAAATGCGATGATGAAGCAGGTTGTTGCTGCCAACAGGGTAGGAATCATTAGTACGCCGAACCAACCAATGTAAAGGCGGTTTTCGGTGCTAGCGATCCAACGGCAGAACTGTTCCCATACGTTCGCTGTTTCGCGACGTTGTAAAGTTGCTGTCATGGTTTTATAAGTGCGGTTAGAAGATGTATATATCAGATGTTTTCTGCACCTGTAACAATACATTAACGTGCTTTACAATTTGTTACAATACTTCCTAGGGTAAGTAATTCTTACCAATGCAATAAGTTTTACCTATCAATGCTCGTATTTACTGCGCTATATAAGGTAAGTGAGCGCTTGTATGGATATTTGGGTGTAACAGGCGCCTTTCCTGGATAGCTGTATTAAGTTTATAAGTATGGAATTTTGAATATAGTTAAAATTATTACTGTTATATAAGTTGTTACTGATTGAGGTTCCTGCTTACAACAATTTAATCTTTGTATATAAAAATAACCCCCAGAAACTGAGGGTTGTAGATAAGACAAATTCAATATTTCTCGTAGTTATGCGGCTTCTTCACTGCCCATGTCACGTTTGGGAGGACGGTTTGAGTTGTACGTAAATTGATATTTTCCATCGCAATCAATGACTTTTTGTATCTCTTGATACATTGGGTAATTACCAATTCCAGTTAAGTTAACCCAACCGCGCGCACGTGTCATAGCAACAAAAAGCTGGTTCCGTAAGATAATATTACTCTCACTTCTGGCAACATTATCTAACCCAACGACATAAACCATATCAGCCTCGTTACCTTTGGCTCGGTGGATACGTGAGATTGTTACACCACCTGGATACCAGAACAAGTTAGGATTATTATCGGGGTATTTAGGATTTAATTGATTAAGTTGAATTCCACTAGGAATAAAAATTTTAATTCCTTGGTCGATTAAGAAGGAAGCTACATGAGTTTCCATCTTCATCGCATCTACACCATCGCCAAGTATAACAACTAGAATTTCCCGACTAGGCATCAAACCATCGTTTTTGAGGTTGTATATAATATTATTAGCGAGTGCTGTTAGCTCATCATGACGCGAATTGCAAACTTGAAAGTTAATTACAGATTCACCCCATAATTCTGGGACTGGATTAGGGGAATTTTCTTTCAGGCGCCTGGGGGAACTGTCATCCCGATACTTACTTGCTGCAAGTCAAATTAAAATTGTTGTTCGCGCAACTGATTAAGTACAGAGGCGCGCGTTTTGCCATTACTCGATATTACTTCTGTTTCACGTGGAGCTTTTCTTAATACTTTAGTACCTGCAAGAGTGACATTTAATATTTCCCATTGCTCATCATTTAAAGATACACCCCTCATTACAGGGGTAGTAGCTACAATGCGTTTGAGGATAGTAGCGGCGCCTAACTGGTTCTTGAAAATAAATTGGGGGACATGAAGGTAATTTATTAAACCCGCGTGATATCCAGTCTTGTTCATCAATTAATGGCAATGCGACTATTACCCGTCCTGTTACGTGGCGCCGAATAGCTGGCTCACGGTCAGTGTAACCAAATATTGCAAAGAGTTGGTTTTCGGCTTGTTGATAAGGGTTAAGCGTATTGGTGTAGAAATTCTTAACAGACCACTGATGCCCGTTGATGCTTACAATTTGGTCAAGAGTTATTGCTTTAACTTCAATAATGACTATTCCCTCGGTTTTATCAACAATGAGAATATCTGGTTCTTTGCGCGCTTCTCCACTTTTAGAAAATATAGGGTAGCGCCAATATCCAAATGTCTCGCGCCTACTAAATGCGTCTTTAACCGCATCCCAAACTTTTTGCTCAGAACTCGCTCCAGCTTGTGAAACTACTTCAGTTTCGATAAAGCGACTGTTATTACTGTTATTTATTATCATGCGATGGTTTTTAGAGTTACAAATTATGCTCTAAATCTAGGGTTCCCATCGCACAATCTAAAAAACCTTTAAACACTAAAAATCGGTGTAAATACTTCTGATTTAAAAGAAATTACAATTTAATGCTTATTTTTTATAAAAAAGCAGTTTAATTAGTATTAATACTTAAGCACTAAATACTATCATCCATCCAGCCACAATCAGGACAGTCAAAGTGTATTATCGCTGCGTAGTCACGGTTAAAAGTGTAACCACACTGCGGACATTTACCCGTAAACAAAGGATGAGTATCTAATAAATGTAACTGCTGTTCTTGGGTTAAATGTTGCGGCGCCTGCCTAACCCCGTAAGTAATATGCTCGATTACTAACTCGTTGTTAATATATCTGGCGCCTTGCGGCTCCCACAATTCCGGTTCTTCTGCGTTGGGGTCTAGAGCGAAGTATGGGCAAGTATCACCATCTGGACCGTCTGGTACAACTGCACAAAATAGGTAAGGATTGCCGCAGTAGAATCGGCATTTTGTACATTCCGGTAGTTGGCGAACGGCTTTTGGCTTAATCATTATACACACCTTGGGACATTCCACCATCTTAGCTACTGGGAGAGTGTAGTTAGGGGCGCCGATATTAATGATATCTAGAGAGGCGGATTAAATGGCTCTGAAAAGAAACGGCGCCAGATAAACAAGTATTTTTTTACTATGAAGTCAGGTATATAGTTTGTTAAGTATAAAATACTATAGATTATAATTACAGGCATGAAATATGAATGATGAAATTGCGGAGTTACAGCAGCGGCAAGAATTTTTGAGTTTTTTCGAGTACGTTCTCAAAGATCAAGTGCTGTTCGATCAGTTCATGAGTGTACTTGATGACTATGAAGAGATGATTATTTATCTGCTGAGTATGGGTTTCCATTGGAGCGCACGGCTATTAAACCAGGCATTAAGAGAGTCATGGAAATATTAAAGCCTGAAGCATAAGACCTTACTGTCATCAATCCAGCCACATTCAATTTGCTATTGTTAAAAATCCGGCGCCTCTTCTCCCTACTTTAGTAGCCAACTGTTACGTAAAATCTTTAAAATTAAGATGGACAAGGTGTGGGGGTGATAAAATCCTCACGCACGCTACTTAGTGCAGAAGCTATTAACGTAACTTCTCCTTTATTGTTTATTACCCAGTTAGACGCTTCAATAATTTGAGGTTTTATTAATTGCTCTTTAAAACTATCATTTAGCTGACTTGACAGTGAATGACTAGTTGTTACCCAACCAACCTCTTCAGCCTGGTTAGTGCGAAGTGCTTCAAAAGGTAAAACTGGTAAACCCCCACGTCCAGTAATTATAAATTTATCACCACGACTTACCGGACAACTTTGAGCAATTAGCTGACTACGATCAACAAGATTAACAGGTAACTCTATTAATCCTGATGTTGGGTCTAAGTTTGGTCGATTAATTTGTACAGTACCATTTAACTGAGAATTGACACCTGTTGCAGTGATCCCGCTTATATTAGTCAAGCCCAAGCGAAATTGCAGTCCAAATAAACCAGTTGTATTTATAATCACATTACCGCCGCGAAAATCTGTAGAATTAGCACTGATTTTGCTATTCTCTTCTGGGATAGCAACTAGGTTATCTGTATTAATTGTAATATTACCACCGATATTATTACTACCTCTGGCATTAGTAGTAATATTACTGTTTTTATGCAAGATTAAATTTTGTGCATCCAAATCAATGTTACCGCGACCGCCTATAGTGTCAGCTTTGATGGCTGCATTATTATCTAAACGAATTAAATCACTCAGAATTACTAAATTACCTGCTGCTCCCTTACCTGTACTACTGCTCGAAAGTTGGGCACCGTTGACAACTCTTAATGTTTGAGAATTAATATTTACATTACCAGCATTACCCACACCTGTATTTTCTACGCTAGTAAAGGCACCACCGGGTTGTGTTAGACCAACTCCATCGAATAATGTAGCTTTAAGGACATTTATATTAATATTGCCAGCCGAACCTTGACCATATGTTCTAGCAGATAAACGGGCGCCGTTCTTCACAGTGAGGTTTGCGGCTTTGATGTTGATATCACCTCCATTACCAACAGTAGTAGGTAATATGATACCTGTGTAAATTCCACTTGTGCTTGAAAATATTTTGCTCCCAACATTACTTAACAAAACTTCATTTTGAACATTAATAGTAATACTACCAGCATTGCCGAAACCAAAAAGGTAAGCAAGTAGTATGGCACCTCCAGTAAGGGAGAATGAACCAGCATTAATGTCAATATTACCTCCATTGCCAACAGTCCCAGCATTCACACTACTAACTGCTGAACTTGGAAATGCATTACTAACTCCATCGAATGAGACAATACCAAGAGCATTTATTCTAATATTGCCAGCCGAACCTTGTTTTCCATAAATGGTGGTATCAAAGAGGGCACCATTTGTAACATAAAGCGAACCACCAGTGTTGATATTAATATTTCCAGCTTGTCCCGATGCTTGAGGTCGTACAGTGTTGGTAACTCGACTTCCGTCTTTTAAATAAACATCTCTAGCAGCGTTAATATCAATATCAAATGCTTTGCTGTTAATTGTCCCTAACTCTTCTCCTATACCTGCTTTTATATTACTTGCTCCTGCTAATTCTACAAACCGAGCATCAACGGCAATACTACCTCCATTATCACCAAGGACATTAACTTCTGCTTTATTACTTAGAGATATATCATTTTGTGGTGTCGCTTTTAACTCGACACGCCCAGACGGTGCCAACAGTTTCCCTCCATCAATGCTTATATTGCCGCCAGCAAGAGTTATATTTTTACTATTGTTAACTTGTAGATTTGCTCCTTTAATTTCAATACTGCCTGGATTTGCTCCATATTGCAATCCAATGGGTATATTAATGCTTAATAATGGTGCGGATTGCGGACTTTTGGCACTAAATTCTAATCCGTTGCTAAATTTCAAACTATCGGCGGCCGTGGCAAAAAAAGAACCACCAATTTCTAGCTTGGCCTGATTACCAAATATGATTCCATTTGGATTAATCAAGAATAGATTTGCTGTCCCCGAAGCTTTGATTAAACCATTAATATTAGAGATGTTATTACCTGTTACTCGACCAATAATATTTTGAACGTCTAGAGAATTTTTAAAGTTAGCTTCAATACCTGCTGGTATAGCAAATTCACTAAAACTATGGAATAAATTATTTCCAGCACGACTGCCACCTTCAATATCGATGGTATTGTTGAAGCTCGATACTTGAGAATTATTAGGTAAAGTGTTATCTGGAGTTATTTGAGCTACAGCGCCATAATTAGATAGAAAGATTGCATTTATACTAGTAGCAAAAAACACTAACTTGACACAAGTGTCTAGGTTAACTAAGGTATTTAAAATTTGTACCATAGTACAGGAATTTTTACAGGTAACAAAAAATCACATGGCATATGCCATTTGTTTTCTCATAACAACTTATGGGTACAAGTTATATTAATTTATGTGATGCGTGACTACGATTTGAATTTGTGAGAAAGCGCTAGGGTGCCTCGGAATAACCTCCAATACCTGGGCGCCACACGCCGTTAAATACTGTCATCAATCCAGCCACTGGTGAGCCTTACCCACGCTTGTTTACTGAATATTGGGATATTAGTTTAGACTCGTCTGGAAGGGAGCAATGCTCCAAAGTTAAATTCGGATTTCATTCGCAATAAAAAGGACTGATTCTCAATAAACTCTTATTTTGGCGCCTATAATTACCCCGAAATAGGCAATTTATAACCTTAATTTTCCGCAGTTAACAAAATCGCGCTGCTCCCCGTCTGGAAAATGCTACTTAATAAAAATTAACCAACTTTCAGTGTAATGTATAAATTTTATCAAATCTTTGTCTACGATGGCGCCTAATCAAATGGACTTAACGAAACTCGCAACTGTAACAGAACGTAGCAAGCAGTTATGCACTTGGTACTTTGGTTCTGATAGTCCATCGGGCATAACTGCACAAACCAAGTAAGGGTTATTGCAGTAAAAACGACATTTTACACATTCTGGTATTCGGTGAAAAGATGATTGTTTTGGCATTCCGGCACTTTATTAAATTACTTTCCATCATCTTAACAACAGGAAGTAATTATTCCCGAACCGCGTCTTCACTGCCTATATCACGTTTGGGAGGACGGTTTTGGTTGTACGTAAATTGGTATTCTCCATTGCTTTCAAGAACATTCTGTATCTCTTGGTACATTGAATAGTCACCAACTCCGGTTAAAGATACCCAACCGCGTGCGCGTGTCATAGCAACAAAAAGTTGATTACGTAGAATCATATCGTTTTCAGTCTTAGCAACATTATCTAACCCAACCACATAAACCATATCAGCTTCGTTACCTTTGGCTCGGTGGATACGTGATACAGTTATACCACCTGGATACCAGAATAAATTGGGATTATTACGAGGATATTCAGGATGTAATTGGTTAAGCTCAACAGCGCTAGGTATAAAAATCTTAATTTCTTGTTTGATTAAGAATTTTGCTACATAATCTTCTAAATTTGTTGCATCTCTACCA
>NZ_JBXXZH010000364.1:0-7120 GCF_059640475.1 Calothrix sp. CBUCES-K 9914 | reverse complement strand
AGCTTCCTTTTGAGAGCTTTGAGGAAAACCCTAATCCGTTACTCAAGTATCTCCAACACCAGCCGCCCGAAGTTTTAGCGCGTGTCGCTCAGTCTGTCAGCCCAGAAATCAAGCAAATTATATCCCAAAACGTCCAAGGTCTTGTTGGGATGCTGCCAAACGAAAACTTCCACGTACAAGTTGCAACTGACCGTGACAATTTAGCTGGACTGCTGGCATCGGCGATGATGACAGGATATTTCCTACGCCAAATGGAACAGCGGATGCATTTAGACAATTTGAATAGCAGCCATTAGCCAGTAACGCTGGTTATTTAATTCGCGCGCATTTGTGCTAATAGCCAGCAGCGTCCTTAACGAAGCGGGTAAATTCCTGATTGGACTTTGAAAGCTTGAATTTTGTCGTCGCGGTTGACTTCTATTTCTAATACGTCGCCAACCGAGCTAGATTCAACTTGCTTTTGAACTTGCGCGGCACTTTTTACAGGTTTGCGATTTACCTTAACAATTAAATCGCCACGACGAAGCCCGCCTTTCTGCGCCGGAGAATTTTCAGTAATTCCTTTAATCAAGATTCCCGTATCTTGCTTGATATTTAGATTACTTTCAGTATTGATTTGCTGCTTTTTGTTGGGCGTTAAATCTACCATCTCAATTCCCAGGAAAGGATGTTCAACACGTCCTTTTGTGAATAATTCACCAGCTATACGCGCGGCGGTTTCGATGGGAATAGCAAACCCCAAACCCTGAGCATCGGCACGAATAGCTGTATTTACACCAATTACGTCACCTTGGGAATTGAGAAG
Source organism: Calothrix sp. CBUCES-K 9914 (assembly GCF_059640475.1). Classification (NCBI taxonomy): domain Bacteria; kingdom Bacillati; phylum Cyanobacteriota; class Cyanophyceae; order Nostocales; family Calotrichaceae; genus Calothrix; species Calothrix sp. CBUCES-K 9914. The sequence goes on along the minus strand of NZ_JBXXZH010000364.1, from coordinate 6,315 downwards.
CGGTCCACCTGAGTTTCCAGGGTTAATAGCAGCATCTGTTTGAATAAAGCTGACTCGCTTTTCTGGCACACCAACTTGGGCGCTGGTACGGTCGGTAGCGCTAATAATGCCAATAGTTACGGTATTATCCAAACCAAGGGGGTTGCCAATTGCAATTGCCCACTGTCCGGGAATCAAATTTTGCGAATTACCCAACTTCACCGTTGGTAACTTTGTGCCTTGAATTTTGACTGCCGCAACATCGGTTACAGAATCAACACCTACAACTTTTCCTTCATAAGTTCGACCATCTTTGAGTGTTACCTGCACTGTATCCGTGTCGGCGACTACATGAGCATTTGTAAGTATTTGCCCGTCTTGGCTCAATACAAATCCTGAACCAGTTCCTCGCTCGATTCTTTCTTGAGGAACTGGTTGCTCGTTTTCACCAAAAAACCGCCTTAATATTGGGTTTTTAAAAGCGTCAGAAATTGGATTAGCGACTTTACGTGTAGCATTAATTCGTACAACTGCCGAACCTGTACGCTGAACCGCAGCAGCAATAAAATTTACATCTTCAGACCCAACTGCCCCAATTACACCTCCCACTTTTGCTGGAACTACTGTATCTGGGGTTGAAGCGACTGTAACATTTCGTAACTCTTGAAACTGGCGCCTTTGCGGTATAAGAAAAGAATTAGTAAATAGTACCGTACTACCACCTAACATACCACCCACCGTCACAAGAGAAAAATAAACGATTAGTTGCTTCAACGATAATTTCATAGTAATAACACTTAGAGAACATTAATTTTAAGTAAGATTGCAATGTCAGACACGTTCTTTATAAGTTTAATCAAGCAAAAAGCTTGTTGTCAGATTAATTTTGAATAAAAAACTCTGTATGTATACCTTTTAGCTTTTCTTTACAATTGGAGCGGAACTCCTGACTCATCATTACGAGTCATAGCCATGTATTCATTAGCTCTCTAACGATTCCCGTATCAAATCGGGCGCCTGTCGTCCAATTTCAATTTAAAATCAACAATTAATCAGATGCAGCACTTGGGTTCATGGCATGAAATCTCCCTTTACCAATATCTCTTACACAACTTTTAAGAAAATTCGCATTTATCTACTGATTTTTTGTAATTTATTTAACATATTGGCGCTACTTAACTTTTCCTCAAATGCAGTTGCACAAACGTCTAGCTGTCCAAGAGGTGCATTATCTAGGTTTTTGCGCCATACGGTATCGAGTGGCGAAACGATAGAAACCATAGCCCAACTTTACAATCTTACGCCCAAAACAATTCTGACCATGAATCCGGGGCTGCAAAACCGTTCGATAAAACCGGGCAGTCAAATATTAATTCCCCCCTACAATGGCATTATCGTTGAAGTCCCACGCTCCATGACTTGGCGCGACATCGCCAAACAATACAAAATTCGTGCTGATGTACTATTTGAAATTAATGGTTGTCAGCCAAACCCAAGACTTGTGTTTATTCCACAGTCAAAGCGTCCTAATTCTCCAGTTTCAACCGCAGCAGTTCCCAATTCTAATTCTACTCCCATACATTTTGCAGGGTATCCCCTCACTGAAATTGCAAAAATTGCATTACCCTATGGATGGGTTCAAAACCCCACAACTGGCGAAGTATTTTTTCATAGCGGAATAGACCTACTGGCGCCAGTTGGAACACCCGTTCAAAGCACTGGAGACGGAACAGTCGCATTTGCGGGTGAACAAGGTTCGTATGGAAACTTAGTCATAATTAATCACGCGAACGGTATACAAACTCGTTACGCTCAACTAAAAACAATTAAAGTCACAGTCGGTCAAAAAGTTACTCTTGGTGACATCCTCGGTACAGTCGGTACAACCGGAAAACCAACATCACTCCAACCACATCTACACTTTGAAGTCCGTACCAATTCTGACTTAGGTTGGAAAGCCGCAAACCCACAAGATTATTTAAAATAGAGTTTCTTAACGAGGCGCCATTAATCATAAATCGTAGCACAGGCATCTTGCATGTGCAGTGAATGTAATTTTATTTACCAAGAAGACCGTAGAGACGCGATTAATCGCGTCTCTACACAGTACGAATTTTCTCTAAAACCCATTCACGAATTAAAAAGCAAACTCATTAGATTTTACTAAATGCATTCCAGCTTCTGCAAACCTTGCATAGGCTGCATTTGCGGCTTCACTATAATCTACCACTCCAGGTACAACAACAGGTGAAGTACAGTCTTCCAATAAATAAACCTTTTGTGCCAAAGAAGCATCTATTTGCTGTATATCTGTAAGTAAATCATCAATAGTCCACGCAACACAATGACTCTTTGCTTGTCCCGCAATAATCACAACGTCGTAGTCCAATAGCTGTTTAATTAAACGCGCGTTTTTCTGAGCAATTGGCAAATCGTCAAATCCTTCCATGACTTCCGGACGTAATATAGAGTAATTCTCTGTTAAAGGATTATCGCCTTTCATTTCAAATTGCGTTTGACTGTTTCTTGCCATACAGTGGAAAAATATCGCTTCTTCAACTGCTGATACCAAAGCGTGACCAATACCCCCAAGCATCGAATGATATGGCCATACAATTAAAGGGTATTTACCATTGTGCGTTAACTTTGTTACGTAATGGTATGCGTGTTTCTCCAATGATTCATATTCATATTTCAAGCTAAAAGCTACTGCTGGATTAACTTTCCAAATTCTGTTATCAATATCAGCAGGAGTAATATTAGTTGCTGCGGGTATTGGATGTTCTCCGGCTGCATTTATCCAAAATATCGGATGGAAAATTTGCATCGCTGTATGTGTATCGAGCGTTGGTACAATTGTTGTAATTTTTCCTAAATTACGATATATAAATTCACATAAGCGAACATTATCATCAACGGCGCCATTTCCAGACTGACCACCAACAAATAACTCAAACTCAGGAATACAAAACGTGTTCTGTACATCAATTAAAAGTAGACAAACACGAGTATTGTCGAATTGGCTTTGCTTGATATTATGTTGCTTTGCCCAGGAAGGCGCCTCGACCGCGCGTTGTTGGTAAGGTACTCGCCAAACCTTACTAACTGTATCTGGATTAAAGTGTGTAGGTATAGGTAGCTGACTGCTTATTTCGGTGTTCATAGTTGATTTCTGTATAGTAAATTTACTTCCGGGCGTTGTAACATTTCGCTCAACATAATATAAACACTAAAATATGAACATGAAAAGTAGCGCCTACGTCCTGAAGCGCTCTCAAAGTCTGGAATGATAAGATATATACCTACAAATTTAATAGCACAGAATATTAATAATAATGAGCAAAGGATGTAACAAATAACGCATCCCTTGCAAACTGGTTCTTTGAATTTTAGAAATTATCTCACTACGTTCTAATTAATTTAGTACATATTCACTCGCAAATGCGATTGGTTCGTGAAGTAAAACCATTAACTGTTTTGCTGTGAGATTCAGTTCAGCAAATGTTTGTCCTGATGTATCGCTAAAGTCTACTTCAAACACATTCGGCGCCACTACATCAGTAACAGTACCTACTTGACCTCGATATATTCCGTATTCCGGTAAATCCTCGATTAAAGCCACAATATCAAGCAATCTAATTTCAGCGTTCATTGTTCCGATATTCATAATTTTCTGTATCTGAAATGTTTGTATTTTTTATCCTTCTGCCATTAGGGGCAAAATAACTGTAAAAGTGGAACCGTTACCAGGTTCGCTTTTAAGTAAAATTTCACCACCCATCATTTGGCAAAAATGACGACTAATGGCTAACCCTAAACCAGTACCACCGTACTTTTTAGTAGTTGAAGCATCACCTTGAGTAAAGGGTTTGAATAACTGCTGCTGTTGATGGTATGTCATGCCAATACCAGTATCGCTAACGGTAAAGATTATTTTTTCCTGCGGATATTCGCCACCTAATTCTTCTTTCTCCGTTCGTACCTTCAAACATACTTTGCCATTCGTAGTAAATTTAGCAGCATTACTGAGCAAATTCAATAATACCTGACGGACGCGCGTTTGGTCAGCGTACATTGTGCCAAGTTGTGGGTCGCAGTCGATTTCAAAGACGTTACCATTTTTCTCAATAGCTGGTTTTACTGTGAGGACAACATTATTTATTAGCGTTGCAATCTCAAACGTCTCCGGATAGAGCGTCATTTTTCCCGCTTCTATTTTCGATAAGTCGAGAATGTCGTTTATCAGTTCGAGTAAATGTCTACCAGCAGCGTTAATCGTTTCTAAGTCGGTCGAAAAATCTCCTTCTAACCCAATGTCAGTAGCGTCGTCCTGTAGCAACTGACTCAAACCAATAACCGCGTTGAGTGGGGTACGCAACTCGTGACTGACATTCGCAAGAAATTGACTTTTTGTTTTGCTCGCAGCTTCCGCTTCTTCTTTTGCCTGCTGTAGTTCTTTTGTTCTTTCCGAAACTCTTTCGATTAACCTATTGAGCGACTTTGCCAGCAGCCCAATTTCATCTTCGGTTGTCACAGGCGCCCGTAAATCAAAGTTAGATTTTCTTGCGACTTGCTCGGCGACTTGCGTCACAATGATTACAGGCTCGGCGATATCGCGCGAAGTTCTCCAAGCGACAATGGCAGCAACAGCAACCGAAGCAACCATGCTTAGAATAGTAATCAAGCGTTCATAGATTTTGGCGTTTTCGACATCTCTAGAACGGCGTTCACTTTCTTGGTGAGCAGCTTCTAAAGTTTCAAGTAACCTCTGTGACTCCTGGTCTAAGCGTGTGGCAGTTTCTCCACGCATTACCGAAAGTAACTCGCCCGAAAATTTAGCAGCATTTTTTTGTAATGGTTGAGTTTCGACTTCTTGCAAAATCGACTCAACCTCAGAGACATAGGATTTTAAGTAGCCAGCATAGTCCCTCATAAAAGAGCGTAGCCATTTTGGCGGGGGACTTAAATCGCGTGGATTGCCATCAATGAACTTAATTAGTTCTTGTTCAGATTTCTGCGCTCTAATAAAGTCATTGCGAAAACTATTTTGTCTTTCCTCTAACTGTTGTTGGTTTTCGACGACAGCAGGCAACTTGTAGCTAGCAAGCAGCGTGCCAATTGCCGCATCTTTATAAGAAGCTAACAGTTGAGATTGCCTCGAAGCTTGCTCTAACTGTCTAATTTCGTGTCCTCGGTAATAGTTCGCAGTTATGAATCCGGTTAACGAACCCAGAAAGCCAATACCAATTGCCAGAAAATATCCATAACCAATTTTTTGGTGAATTCGCCAAGAGCTTGCTTTGAGTTTCCCGCGCGTGGGAAATTCAATCGTCGGCAATTCATCGGTTGAAGGCTGATTTGCTGGCACTGTTTTACTTTCGGAACGTTTATGGAAAACGGCTGGCTTTCGCTGAGTTCGCATTCCTCAATCCTCCTAACGCCCTCCGTTGATGACATCTATATATAAGCGCAAATTCACTATGATTGTGTTAATTTAATATATTGATAAAATTTCAGTAGATTAAAAAGATATTCAAACTACAATTTTGCATCAATTCTCATTCATTAAACTCCCGAATTGAGTATCAATTACTAAACACCCTTTCAACCCTGGATGGCAGGATTTTACGAACAGTACATAATAATAGCAAATTACAGGGATTTATCTCTACTCAAATATATTCCTTTACTATCAAATTTGATCATTGTCTCTATAGACTTTGCAAGACTTTTACTTAGCTCCCACCACTACATTACATTTAGTTTATAATTAATTATTATCATTATATAGCTATGTAGTTAATTATGCATTTATTTAAATTCAATGAAGGCGCCTGTTAGGGAGGAAAAAGTCCAAGAAACTAGGCGCCTTCTATGATTATGAAATCAAAGCATTAGACAATAGCTGTTAATTGGGAGTTGGTAGCAGCAGCTTTGAGTAGTTCAGCTTTGTCGGTTTTTTCCCAAGGTAAATCTAAATCATCTCGACCAAAGTGACCGTAAGCCGCGACGTCCTGATAAAAACGTCCGCCTCGTTCGTTTGGCAAGTTCTTAAGATTTAAGCTGTGAATAATGCCTGCTGGACGCAATTCAAAGTTATCTTTGATTATTTTTAGCAAGATTTCATCGTCAACTTTACCAGTACCAAAGGTTTCGACGAAAATACTTGTTGGTCTTGCAACACCGATAGCGTAGCTTAACTGCACTTCGCATTTTTCTGCCAAACCAGCGGCGACTATATTCTTGGCGACATAGCGACAAGAGTATGCTGCACTGCGGTCAACTTTTGTGGGGTCTTTGCCAGAGAAGGCGCCACCACCATGTCGTGAGTAACCG
>NZ_JBXXZH010000363.1:0-7139 GCF_059640475.1 Calothrix sp. CBUCES-K 9914 | reverse complement strand
AAACTTTCACGTCCGGTTCTAAAGGGGAGGAGCGGAGTGTAATAGCTCCCTTCGACCTCACCAATTCAGGTTGTCCGATTAATCCTGATTTCCGACTACACTGTATTAAAAAATCAGTCTAGCGTCACGTATAATTCAGTCGCCAGCAAGATACGAATAAGAATATATGTTTATATCTTTAAAATTACAGACAATAAACATAATTGTAACTAAAATTATGGCTCTCCATAAACTTGCTAGCTTCGACCCAAATTACAAAGACACATTTGGCGGTGATGACGTTAAAGGTTTAGACCTCTATACCGAAAGTGGTACTAAAGTTGGTGCTGTTGACGATGTACTCGTTGATGACGAAGGCAAATTTCGTTATTTAGTTATCAATACAGCCTATGATTCGACAAGTAAAGGTATTTTATTACCAGTAGGATTATCTCGAATTGATTATACCCAGAAGCGCGTTTATGTCGATGGACTGAGTAAACAACAGGTAGAACATTTACCCGAATATAGAGATAATATTGTTGTTGACTATGATTATGAGGAAGGAGTGCGTAGAGCATATCGTCCAACCTCGCAAGATGTTAACTATAATCGCGATACATACAACTACCAACATGACTCTAACCTGTATGATTTGAATGCGCGCGACAATCAAACCTTCAAATTGTACGAAGAACGATTGATTGCTAGTAAAACCCGTGTCAAGGCAGGAGAAGTAACTGTAGGAAAGCATATCGAGACCGAAACTGCAAGAGTGTCAGTACCCATTGAAAAAGAGCGAGTCGTAATTGAGCGTACTACTCCTACTAACGAGCAACCTGTAGTTGATACGAGTAAAGCTTCATTTACTGAAGGAGAAGTCGCGCGCATTGAACTTTACGAAGAAACACCAGATATTCGTAAAGAAGCATATGTACGTGAAGAAGTCCGCATCAAAAAAGTTGTTGACCAAGAAACCGTTGAAGCGACTGAAACAATTCGTCGTGAAGAATTAGATATTGACACCCAAGGTAACTTAAACGTTAACGACAAAAACATTAATCGCGACCGAATTTAACCTAAGCTTAAATTGTTTTTGAAAAAAGTATTTGTACGTATGGTGGGCAGTGCCCACCATACCAACCGACTATAGTAACTATAAAGAGCGAAAATATCAATTTGTTTATACAAGTAATTGTACTGATAGCAACGATTAAATTATTAGAAAGTATCTTAATATAGCTTAATGTCGTTCAAAAACGGCGCCAAGGCTTGTATAAAAGAAAAGTGAACAACTTTTCTCGCCTTGAAAGTAGAATCTAGCTGTAAATGTCCACTGACACAGCGTAGAATCGATACAAACAAGGGAATTCGAGATTACAAAAACACGAACTTGCAGTTGCGTATTGTATCTCCAATGGGTAAAACCGACTTCTACCCGACTACAGATTTTCTACTTGAGTAGTTTATTTGTAGTTGTTTGAAGGTAATATTCGATGGAAGCAAAAATTGCGTCCTTCGCTCTGTTGACCTCTAGAGGAGAAGAAATCAACTGTCATAATAAATGGAAGTCACATGCAAGAACCGGAAATCATGGAAACTCAATCTCCACAAGAAAAGATGCAAGAATTAAATACCCAACCGGGAACGATTACCAAAATTCAGCCTTCGCAGTCGCAAGACGAATGGCTCAAGTATGGAGAGCAAATTTCTAGCTTTCTAGCAACTCTTCCCGAATATGCTGGGTCTATATTCAACAAATATAGACAGCCTTTAACTGTACTAGGCTTGATTGTGGCCGCTATTGTTACACTCAAGGTTGTCCTGGCAATATTAGATGCATTAAATGATATTCCTTTAGTGGCGCCAACTTTTGAATTAATCGGGATTGGTTACTCTGCTTGGTTTATCTATCGTTATTTACTTAAAGCATCGAGTCGCGAAGAGTTAACCTCTGAAATCACAACTATCAAGAAGCAAGTTGTAGGTAAAGAAGTTGCCAGCTAGGTAGTCGCGTCACGCACCTGACTTGACGCGAACAGGTGCGTGATGCCACTAGATTATCGCTTCGTTGTCCAATCGTTATGGCATCACACACCCTACTTGATGTTAACAATGTTATCTGACTTGATGGCGGGTAATCTACCTGTACGTACTAATGCTTGATGAATTAATGCTGCGACTTCCGCTCGTGTTGCGGGTCTATTTGGCGCCAATAAGTTTCGGTCGGGGTAGTTAACTACAAGTTCTTCCAAGCTAGCGGTTGCGACTCTATTTATTGCGTACTTAGGAATATCTTTCGCGTCTTGGTAAACAGCAATTACCCGCTCAGGCGCCGTTTGTGTCTTGAGGTTTAAACCGGTGACGAGCGAAACTAATACTTCAACGCGGGAAATTTTTTGTTCTGGTTTAAAGCTTTTATCAGGATACCCTTTCATAAAACCTGTGCTAATTGCATCATTTATTGACCCAGTTGCCCAATAGCCTGCTGGAATGTCTGTAAAGGCTAACTTTGTTTGTCCAATGTCTTTGTTAAACGCTCGTTCAACAATAGCAGCAAATTCCGCGCGAGTAATTTGTTGATCTGGTCGGAATGAATAATCTTTGAACCCGGTAATAATTTGACGCGATGATAGTACGTCAATAAAACGCTTTGCCCAAAAGTTATCAGGAACATCCGTAAATGCGCGCGGTGGTGGAGTTACAGGGAGACCTGCGACTGGGGTTGTTACCTGAAACGGCGCCGGGTTAGTGTTTGCTGCTGGAGGTACTACTACTACACTTGAACTAGGTGGTTGGTTGGGTTGATCAACAGACGGTACAATTATAGAAGTATCTTTGTTTGGTTGTACAGGTGGAATAACAGGTACTGGAATTCCTAATTTCGGGTTTGTTTGGTTAGATAATCCAGGTAGCAAATTATTTGGGTTGGCGCCAGGAGTAGGTTGGGCGCTAGGTGCTGGAGTTGGTAGTAACTTGCTTAAATCCCATCCAGTATCTTTACGTGAAAATGACCAGAAAAGAATGGCACCTATTGTTGTAAATGCAACTATTACTCCAATGAATTCATCGAAGTCGAGCGGACTTCGTTGAGATGACCTGGGATCAGAAGGAGGTAGGTTTGTCATATTACGTTCGTTAGTGATGAGTGCTGAGTGATGAGTGCTGAGTGCTGAGTGCTGAGTGCTGAGTAAGTAAATATTTGAGAATCAATTATAGGACTCTTAGCAAGCTGGGAATACTATCTATTGCTTCAAATGTACGTATTTCTGCTAGCGCTTGTTTAACATCTCCTTCTAATACATCGTGTGTAACAACAACTATTTCGGCTAACTTGTCCTGAAAACCTGTTTGTACAATAGATTCTAAACTTACACCGTGTTGACCAAAACAAGTACCTAATTTACCTATAACTCCAGGTTGGTCATTTGTTAAGAACCGCGCGTAAAATCTTGCGCTCAGTTCGTCTTGGGGAGCAATTTGACAGTAATCTTGATGTGAACAACCTAAAAGTGGGTCTAAAAAGGATTTGTTATCTCCATTTTTTAACCGCGCGACCAAGTTTAAAATATCTGATGATACTGCACTGGCAGTGGCGCCTGCACCTGCACCAGGGCCGAAAAACATAACTTGTCCTAAAGGTTCTCCTTCAACAAGTATTGCGTTATACACACCGTTAATGCTCGCGAGAGGATGAATTTTGGGAACTAGTGTAGGGTGAACGCGGACGGAGAGACGAGGAGGAGAAGTAGAAGATATTTGTTTGGCTATAGCTAGAAGTTTAATAACAAATCCTAATTTATCAGCGTAGGCAATATCAGTTTTACTGACTTGTCGAATACCTTCGCAGTTAACTTCTTCGCGGTTAATACGTCCACCGAAAGCGAGCGATGCCAATATAGAAATTTTATCGGCTGCATCGGCGCCATCAACATCGGCAGTTGGGTCTGCTTCAGCATAGCCTAATTTTTGAGCATCCGCTAAAACCGCGTCAAAGCTGCTGCCTTCGGTTTGCATTCGCGTCAATATATAGTTAGTAGTACCGTTAACGATACCTGTAACTGCCTGAATGCGGTTAACGCTCAAAGACTGCTTTAACGGTTGAATTACTGGAATACCACCACCAACCGAAGCTTCGAGCATTACGTATACACCATTTTTATTCGCAGCAGTAAAAATCTCTGCTCCAAACCTTGATATTACAGCTTTGTTTGCTGTGACAATGTGTTTACCGTTTGCGATTGCTTTTAAGATTAACTCGCGCGCTGGGGAAAGTCCACCAATAAGTTCAACAATAATATCTATCTCTGGGTCGTTGACTATTGATTGTAAATCGGTAGTCAGAACAGATTCAGGTAGTGTAACAGCACGAGCTTTATCGAGAGATTTTACACCAACTCGATAAATTTCAACTGACTTTAACAGTGAATGGCGCCCGATATTATCTTGAAGCAGTTGTACAGTTCCAGTTCCAACTGTACCCAATCCTAATATTCCTAATTTTATTTCCATAAAAGGCACCCTCTAATAGAGTTCCGGAGTGCTGAGTAATGAGTGCTGAGTACTGAGTAGTAAGTGTTAGAGATTAAAGACAATTTGGCAGAAATCACAAAAGAAAACTCATAACAAAGAACTCACAACAAAAAACTCATAACAGAGAACTCGATAATATTTATCAACAATAAAAAACATTATAGGGTGGGCAATGCCCACCCTACTCAAAAGGTCACTTATTACTATTTATCAGTACCTACATACTGAAGACTTTCTACTCAGCACTCAGCACTCAGCACTTTCTACTCAGCACTCAGCACTTTCTACTTATTAGTAGGTTTCAACGTGCCAACGACCAGCTTTTTTGAGGTCTTTTTGGTAGTCACTCCAAGTGATACCTTCTTTGGCAGCAGCAGCACTTAAAGCTGCGTCAATACCGTCTTCCATTCCACGTAAACCGCAAATGTAGGTATGTGTCTTGGGTTCTTTGATCAGTTTCCACAACTCATCTGCATGTTCTGCAACGCGGTCTTGAATGTACATTCTACCGCCGCTTGGATTTTTTTGCTCACGGCTGATGGCGCCAGTGAGACGGAAGTTATTTGGATAACGCTGTTGCATTTCTTCCAATTCGTCTTTGTAAAGGAAGTTTGGAGTTGTAGGAACACCAAAAATCAACCAAGCAAAACCATTGAACTGGTATTCAGGGTTAGCTGCTTTTTCTGCGTCTTTGAACATCCGCCACAAGTACGCGCGCATTGGCGCAATACCTGTACCAGTTGCCATCATAATAACTTTAGCGTCAGTGTCCTCGGGTAAGAGCATTTCCTTACCAACAGGGCCAGTTATTTTAACTTCGTCACCAGGTTTGAGGTTACACAAGAAAGTCGAGCAAACACCAAACACTTTTTCTTTGGTTTCTGGATGTTCATACTCTAGCTGACGAACACAAAGCGAAACTGTTTTATCATTTACATCATCGCCGTGACGAGTCGAGGCGATGGAGTAAAGTCTTAATTTTTCAGGCTTACCATTCTTATCTAGTCCTGGTGGAATTATACCGATACTTTGACCTTCGATGTATCGCAAGTCACCTCCGGTCAGGTCAAATTTGAGGTGCTGTACAAGACCGATACCACCATCCTTAACTAGCGCTTCATTCGAGATGCATTTACCAATGAAAGGAGCATTCGGACGGTAAATGTTGACGGGAACATCAGCGTGTTTGGCTTTCGCTTGAGTCATGCTTTTGCCTTCTTTACTCTTTTTGGGCTGTTGCTCAGATGTAGCTTTTCCATTCCCTTCAATGTTAGCAACCGCAGTTGTTGTTGTTGAACTGTTACCGTTTGGTTGTTCTAATATACCTGCTAGTTGGATGCTAACAATTTTGCCGCCTAGACGAGCTATGCGCCGCATTTCTTGGTTCATGCGGTTGTAAGGCACTCTGATGAATTCACTGCCGCTTTTACGAATAGGGTAGCTTGTTTGCTCGGTGTCGTCGCTAGTTCGCAGACCCACCACTTCATAAACAAATACACGACTACCATTAGCTGTAATGGCAGCACCCTCAACGGCACCTTGATTGTTCATTTCTTATTACCACTCCGATTTTTACTTAACATGCAACTCAAAAACCCTCTTCGCGATCAATGCTGCTACAAGTAACTAGCAATGTCGCGCTAAAAATCGGCATTCCAAAACAATGCCTTGTCACACTCGCCATAGACATGCAGGCACTGAAAAAACACACCTGTGTACCCTACTAAAGTAAAGGATAAGTCTATTGGAGAATGTTAATAATGAGTCAATTTAATCTTTTCTTCTTGAAATGCTACCTCCATAACATACAGAGGTAGCTCTCGACTCGTGTTCAGCTGTGGAGGCGCCTTCCTGAGAGCGCTTAAAACTGGGAGGAGTAATAGAACGCTCTGGGCTAGCGCTCCTGCTAGGAAGCTATACTTAAGCGTGTCAGTTGTTTCCGATACAACCGTACACGTCACCCTTATTACATGGTAAAAGTTAAGCACGTATAAACTGGGTTAAAATTAATCAGCCTAGTAACATGTAGCACCTTGTAGCTAATGCAACGTCTATTTAATCCAACCACTACATATCCCTACTTTCCTTTCCACGTAATATAAGCAACTATAATATTAAGTTTTACTTGATGTGAAAATTCTGTCAACCGTTATTAGTTGACATCTCTTGCGCGCCTCGAATAAAATACTGCATCCCGTAAAAGTTAAAATTATCTTTCCAAAGATTAAAAAAATATTATTATACCTTATTCACAACTTTTTTGGGTAGTCATTGCTAAAATTTTATTTATGATTGGCAGAAACATGCGTATAGCTTCATACGTTCAATCAGAATGCAATTACCCGAAGTAAGATGTCAAGTCATAATTATTCTTCCCCAAATTAAGCCTTGTATAGTTTCACCTCCTTCTGTTAAAATCCCATATAACACTAGGATTAAATACTTACCAGCAACGAATCAAAATAAATAACTTCGGGTGAATAGAGTATTTCTTTTTACCCGTAGCGTGCTTTATGGCGATGCTGGGTGGCAGAAAGGCGCATTGGGATATGCCAGTGGGGTAACTCCGAGCCTCATCATAGAGTCTGTTGTGTGAAAAAAAACATTCGAGAATTGAAGTTTTAGTA
>NZ_JBXXZH010000362.1:0-4452 GCF_059640475.1 Calothrix sp. CBUCES-K 9914 | reverse complement strand
GCTGTTGTTGAAAGAAGCGTATTGGAATATTAAACGCCCGAAGTAACCGTGTGCTGCAACGATGTTGTAGGTTTCTTCCTCTTGACCAAACTTGTAACCATAGTTTTGGCTCTCAGTTTCGGTTGTTTCACGAACCAACGAAGAAGTTACCAAAGAACCGTGCATAGCAGAGAACAACGAACCACCGAACACACCAGCTACACCTAATTGGTGGAAAGGATGCATCAATATATTATGCTCTGCTTGGAACACCAACATAAAGTTGAATGTACCAGAAATACCCAGAGGCATACCATCAGAGAAAGAACCTTGACCAATTGGGTAGATTAAGAACAATACTTCTAAGGGTCAGTAATTCTTACAATTGTAATCAGTTTTACTTATCTTGTGGAATGGGCGCCTAGGAAAGCCCGTTCGTCTCCACAATCACACATATATATAGAGGATGGCGCCTGCCAACACCGCTCCTCCAATCTTTAATAAGCGATTCTTATTAACGCCATCAGCCCTTTAAAGTCAAGTTATATTGACACTTTGTAACAAATTTGTTACTATTCTTTACATAAAGTAACAAATTCAAAAAAAGATTATGTATACCACAGTTAACGAAGACGGCGTTTTAAATAACTACGCAACCGAACCTCAAATGTACTATGCCGAATACCCTGCAATTTGGGAACAACGTCGCTATCTTGCCCAAGGTGCGTTTGCAACATTACTCGTCGCTGTTTTGGTTGTAGCTGCATTTGCAGTTAGCTAATGCTCACCCTCCTAACTCTATCTCTTTTCTCCCATTAACACAGCATCCAAGCAAAACCTCGGCAAGTAGCACCGGGGTTTTTACGTCAAAATTTTGATGTTTTCTACTTTGGATGAAAGCAAACATGAATGCAGTGATATAGCCTGCGCGCGGGTTGCGCCACCGATTGAAGCGCTCTCTTGTAACTTTAGAGTGTAAAAACGGCGCCACTATTTCAATAGAGGCGCCGTGCAGGATTATTTCAGAAGTGATTGTCGGTTGAAGAGACTATAATTATTTAACAGCGATTGCTTGACCAGCAGTGCTGAAAATTTCTTGTAAGTTAGTAACAGAACCAGTGTAGCTGCCACCAGGACCCGCGAAAGTCTGTTGACCAACAGCTAAATTCTTCTGTGAAAAGCTATTAGAAGCATCCGAAGCAAAACCGCCAACATCACAACAATTCGCAAGTCGCAATTCGCAATTCGCAATTAATTACTAATTTTAGAATTGATTTTTTCTTTAATTTTGCGGGTAGAAGTTACCAGAATCTTTCCTATCTCTTTCTTCCTTTAATGCAATTTCTAATTTATGGAGAAAATCTTTATCTGATTGTGCGGATTGTGCTTCTCTTACATTAGCACCAATACTAGTTCCGCTACGTAATAACTGTTTTGATAATGTTTTACAGACACCTGGCTTCTCATCTAAAAAATCGCAAGCTTTAATTATTCTGATAGCAAATAATTTTGTTCTTTCTGCAATGGTAATATTTTTTTGCATGATTAATAAACCAATTCATAATATTATTATACCAGTAAATAATAATTTATTAACGAATAAATTGATTAATTATTTATTAATTGCGAATTGCGAACTGCGAACTGCGAATTGTAATAATACTTTTTATGGGGAAGGCGCCTCATACTTTAGTTGGAGTTGCCTAAAGTATGTATTAGGCGCCCTACAACAGAAACAATGTTGGCGCCGTTATATTTAAACCCGCATTGGATTTCAATCCAATGCGAGTCGGATAAGTACGTTAAAACGCACTCTTTATTCAAACATATAAAACCTTGTTCTTATTAGTCCATTTTAATGGACTTCAGCTACTAGCATGTACATTTGATGTACATGCGGGTATGAAATAACATGATTAACCTTGGGATGATTATTGGCGCCGTTATATTTAACCCATGTACAGCGGCGCGCGCAGTCTTATATAAATTATCATTACTGAAATTTTAATTTAACCATTTGGACTAACCAACTTCTCCCCCTTCAACATCCGCGCGGCAGCTTCCAACAATGCTTCTTCCAAATAAGGTTTAGTAAAATACCCACTGGCGCCCAAATTTATAGCCAAAGTTTTATGTTTATCGGCGCCTCTCGATGTCAGCATAGCAATAGGTAACTGACTCAAACTCGGTTCTTTAGATATACGAGATAACAACTCCAGTCCATCGCAGCGTGGCATTTCTATATCACAGAATACTATATCACACGGTAAACCTGAACGTAATTTTTCCCACGCTTCTTGACCATCGCGCGCTTGTTCCACTCTATACCCTGCTTTATTAAACGATAGTGATAACAATTCACGTACTGTTATCGAATCATCTACTATTAACACCGTTGGGTCAATAGGGGCGCCAGTAGACTCTGTACCATTTGGAGTAGCATCAAAAAATGGTACTGGACTTCTAAACGCTGTACGTCCCTGGAATATATCTATAATTTCCAACACATCCGCAATTGGCATTATTCTACCATCCCCCAACACCGTGGCGCCTGCAACTCCCAAAGGCTTCGGCGCCGGACCCTCAAACTGTTTAATAACTATTTCCTGCTCACTCAACACAGCGTCCACCTGCAAACCTATTAACGTAGATGCCGAACGTATCACCACCACCGACACCATATCATCATCCCGCGTACCCCCATACACACTACCGCGACTCAAGTGACGGTTCAACGTTAACAACTCCTTCAACGGTTTGAACGGCAACTGCATATCTCGCCACACTATATATAACTCCCCATCTTTATTCTTTTGTATACTCTTCACAGGTATATCCAGCGTATCCTCAACCCCGTCCATTGGAAACGCTATCCGCGCTTTATCCCATACACAACACAATGCTTTACATATACTTAGCGTCAACGGTAAACGTATTGTAAAACTCGTCCCCTTCCCAATAGTCGAATCAGTATTAATTGTTCCCCGTATTTCACTGATACTGGTACGGACAACATCCATCCCCACCCCACGACCCGCTAAATCATCAACTTTATCCTTCGTAGTAAAATTCGGCTGAAACAACAACTCGTATACTTCCATACGCGATATTGTAGTAGCTTGCTCCGGAGTTATCAAACCAACTAAGATTGCCTTTTGTTTCACATAGTCAGTATTAATACCCGCACCATCATCCGATACAGAAAGCACCGTTTGGTTTCCCTGATGAAACGCGCGCACTGTTATTATCCCCACAGGTTGTTTACCCTTACTTACTCTCTCCTCTGGAGTTTCAATACCGTGAGCAATAGCATTATTCAGCATATGTATCAGCGGGTCAGTCAAATGCTCCAAAATCATTTTATCTATTAATGTATCTTGACCCTCAATAACTAACTCAACTTGTTTCCCACACTTGATAGCATTATCCCGCACACCCCGCTTCACCCGGTCGGTTACTATCGAAAACGGAACCATCCGCGCGCGCGTCAAACCCTCTTGTAACTGCGTCGTCACCTGTCGAAACTGCCTTGCAACCCTCTCAGTTTCCTCCGTCACAAAATCAATATCCGAAGCTGACTCCCTTACCCTAACAATCAACTCTATCATCTCCTGCGATAAAGTATGGAACGGCGTAAACCTATCCATCTCCAGCTCAGAAAACCCCCGCTCCGTATCCTTATTACTTACCGCAACACTATAACCCCCACCCACACCATATTTTCTCGTTGCCAATAAAGATGCTTCCAATAACGAACGTTCGTACAATTCCTGCATTCTGGCGCCAACATCACTGAGATGGTGTATTTGAATTAATAAATTATCCAAAGACTGACGTAACCGTTCCTGGTCTTGTTCAAGAGTATTACGGTTAACAACCAACTCTCCAACCAAGTTACTCATATCATCAAGATGCTTAACTGGCACTTTCATCAACTGTTCAAAGCGCGCGGTACGTCTAGTTGCAGCACGACTCGAAACACCTTTATCACGTTTCGATGCTCCAGGTATATTATCCGAGGCAACGAAGAGCATCTTTTCCAAGTCGCCAAACTCCAGAACATCTATATTATTATTATCAACATCACTACCCAAAGCATTCTCAACAACATCATTATTAGAAGCTTCTATTACTGAACTTGGAGTTACATTATTACCCAACAAAGCTTCGAGAGCAGTAAACTCGTCACTCGACAAATCAACCCCGGGATTGCCCTCGGCATGGCTGCTAGCATTGCTGCATCAATCTCCCAGATCCCAGACTGCAGCCTGCAGCGGCTTCTGCGTGGCTGCTGCTTCTGCTTCTTGCTCTGGGCAAGTCCTTCTGCACGTGCTGGACCCTGGCCCTGCCGCTTGTCAGCATTGGCAGCAGCATCTGCTGCGGGCGCTGCAGTGTCTGGCTCACCAGGCAGTGGGCGCTTGAGCTGCTTGTGCTGCTTATGCTGCGCGACAACGATTGAACTCTGCCGTGCAG
>NZ_JBXXZH010000361.1:0-7182 GCF_059640475.1 Calothrix sp. CBUCES-K 9914 | reverse complement strand
CGTTAATAAACTAATAGCGCACTTGCGGACAGGAAGTCCACTACCAAAAAAACCTATCTTACTGACTTTTGATGATGGTTATAGTGGACAGTATGAATACGCTTACCCTTTATTAAAAAAATACGGTTATCCGGCTGTTTTTGCTGTTCATACAAGCGCTGTAGGAGTGAATGCTAGTCGTGGTCACATTACTTGGCAACAACTAAAAAAGATGTCAAATGACCCACTGATTACAATATCTTCCCATAGTCGAACTCATCCTGCTCTCACGAAAATATCAGACAAACAGCTTCTAGTTGAAGTTGCAGAGTCAAAACGGATACTTGAGTCAAAATTAGGTAGGCAGATTATTTATTTTACTTACCCCTATGGTAATTATGATTCTAGGGTTAAGCAAATCGTTAACAAAGCTGGATATTTAGCAGCAATTGCCTATGGAACTCCATCTGAAATGTTTGCTGCACAGTCAGAGGACTTGTTCGCTATCAGTCGTTTTGAAAAGTCTCGTTTGGAAAATGTAATTCCTCAAGCTTTAGGCAACCCCACTCTCCCAGGTTGTAATTCTTGAATTTCTTGATTAATTACGTAACACTGAAACATTTTTTACAATGGAAAGCTTATCTGAAAGTGTATTTTGCCGAAAAAAATGAGATAATTACTTATTTTGACGTTTAATTAGGTATTTAAAATCACAATAATTCGCAATTACTTCGGTAGAGACGTGATTAATCCCTACGGGAAAACCTCCGGTTTACACGTCTCTACAGCGTTTGAATTCATCTAGTTAATTTACTAAAATAATCCTTTAGACATATGAAAAAACAAAAAGTACAGTCACATAATAGTTAATACAAATCTTATAAAGTTGCTTTATATCGTTTTGATTCCCCTACATCCTTAATAAGAGGGAAACAAAAATGTATAGATATATTAATATAATTAAATTTATACGATGAAATTATTAAAAATACTACGTTCTAAATGGCATTCACTTAAAAAGCGATTAAAAATTAACGCTAATTATAATTCGAGTACAACAAATAACTCGGTGCCTGCAAAACACCAACAATATAAAAAAGCCTCTTTATTTCCTGATGGTAAAGCCAACAGGGCTGCATTGTCCGTAGTAATGCGAGGTGTAGCTGAAGTCTTATCGCAAAAAATGAATCTACCTTGGAAAGCTGAAGCAAGCAACAATACTTTGAGTTACGAAAAAGTTCATAGTGATAAAGCAAAAATCTGTTATTACATAACCGATAACCCAGAAACTCCGCAACCAGATACTTTAGTTGAAGAAACTGCTCTTAATGTCATCGACCAATTTGACCCTAGAGCTTGCGCTATTCATCTAATTTACTGTGCTATTGCCGCAAATCTTGAAAAACCTTGGGAGCAGAATTTTGTTATTGACGACAAACAACTGCTTGACTATACAGGACTTGTTAGGCGCCGCGACTTATGCAAACACGAACAATTAAGTATTTTATACGAACTTTTACGTCAGCCAGCCCAGATATTAGCCCGTGTTGTTTGGCCTAAGCAAGGAAAAGTCGGAGCTTTTACTGTTGCTGATTTAAAAATTTGGGATATCACCGTACTACGAGATTATCAAACTGATAAAGCTGGTAATACCAAATTAGTTGGTCTAAAAGTCATAGGCAAAGCCGGCGCCTGGGCTAAATATTTTCTCAATAAATCCGAATATCATTACAGCACAGGTGTAATTACCAAAAAAACTGTTCAAAAACTATTCAGCATCGGTAAACAAAATGTCGGTGCCGCAAGAATGCTCGTTTGGCTTACCTTCCAAGTCCAACCTGGTAAACAAGACAGCATAACTAGCAAAACCCTTATAGAAATTGCTTACGGCGCCGATAAAATATCAATGGTCGAAAAAGACAGACAGCTTCGACGCTCCTTAGCAGATGACTTTGAAACTGATTTAAAGGTAGTCAAAGATGCAGGTTGGCATGTGGAACTTAACCAAGGTACAGTTTGGCTAAAAAGTGAAAACCCTACTAAAAGACCTATTGGTTACTGGAATAACCTATTAAACACGACATTACATATTCACTTACCAATAGAAGCACAGGAGTATTTAGCTTTACCAGAAAACCAATATATAGTAAACAATATTGAAGAAACTCTTAAACCTCCAACAGCTAGTGTCATTCGAGAAGCAAGAAAAGCCAAAGGTTGGTCTAGAGCAGCTTTTGCTCAAAGAATGGGAAAAAGTATTTCCTGGGTTGATGCTATAGAAACGGGTCATCGTCAAGTTTCCCAAAAAGACTTACCCAAAATAGTTGATGAACTTGAACTGGAATAACTTGGCAACGAATTGATCCCCCCTTAATAAGGGCTACGGTATACACACATCTTTAAATAAACCGCCTTTTTCCCTATGCAGTGCCCTTTGTGTCTTCGTGGTTTATCTCTTTATGGAACCACAAAGGCACATAAACCGAAGGTTTTCCCGTTAACGAAGTTTTCCCGAAGGGTAGGGTAGAACACAAAGAAAGATAAGAAAAAGAGATTTGTCTGTACACGGTAGCGCGTAGAAAGGGGGGACAAGAAAGTAAACAATAATATTAGTTCTATATGTAAACAATTCCTAGCCTGCTTATTAAGGGGGGTTGGGGGGATCAAAATTACTTCTTAATTTATACAGCGAATAAAATCTATCCGAGTAAACACGATTCATTCTTGACCTGTATACCCTCTCTATATCACGTCCCAACTGACTTGAAGGATTTAACACATAAACACTTGAAGAAAAATTTGTTACCCTTGGCGCCGACTTTTCTCTAACCAATAACAATCTTACTTCAGGATTCAACAAATAACTCAAAGAAAAAACGTTTCCATAATTAATTCCAGCATCATCGCTGATCAAAACCGCGCGCTCTTCAGTATTAACAATTCTAGCAACTTCAGGATTGCCGGAACTTACAACTTTATTCCACCAAGTCTCAGCTTGAGAATTAACGGCAATCGAAATTAGCCCAAGCGAAAGTATTATTACCATCACTCTACACCAAATTTGGCGCCGTGAAAGATTACCGTCATTAACTTGATAACTTAAAAAGTAAGCAACTGCAATAATTATCCCTAAGTATGACGGTATTAAATATCGCTCTGATACCGACCGCATTCCACCCAAAATTAAATCAGGTATCACTAAAGGTAGCGCGGGAATAAAAATTAAAGCTATAATAAATAACCACACTTTTATATTTGTTCTTACATATAAAAAGTAAACTGCATAACTAACAAAACCTAAAGTAAACAGCGCAGCGAAGAATTGGAAAACATTATCTAAATTCCAATTAAAGTCAAAAAAAATGCGCGTAATTTGCAATAACCAAGATTGAACTAAATTTGCTATAGGTATTGGCGCCTGTGTCCATTCAGTGGTAATGTTAAATCTATATAAGTTCGTAGCAACAATAATCAACCAAGGACTAGCAAATAAAAAACTAACCAACATCGCTGTAAAAAAAGCTTCTAATGTCCTTGTCCATTTAAATTTAGCTATTGTAATTACATAAACAGCATGAGCAATTGCAACAAATCCACTCAGTAAAAACGTGTACATGCTCAATGCAAGACTCAGTGCGTATATTCCCCAAGTAAAAACAGGATATTTTACATCTTGCGAATCCTCAAGTTGTATCGCGCGTAATAAACAAGCACTCGATAATAAAATAGTTACAGCCCAAAGAATATACTCCCGCGCTTCAGTAGAATAAACATACAAAACTGGAGAACATAACGTTAATGCTACAGCAACGACTGGTGCCCCTAACGGTACTCTAAACAATAAGTAGCATAACCAATACATAGAAGGAATCAACAGTAAACTAATAACAGCAGATAAACATCTAATAACTGTTACTGAGTTACCAAAGATAGCTACCCAAAATCGCGCCAATATATAATAAAGCGGTGGATGCTGAGGGTCTTCAATCGCTAAAGAGTTAATTGTATCGATTAAACCTTTATCATCATTAACATCTTGAAATTTAGCCAGACTTTCGCTTTTTATTACACGACCATTAAACACTGCCTGCCTGACTTCACTTGCTGTATATCCTGATACCCGCAGCATTGTAAAAGTTTCATCATGCCAAAACACTTTACCGTCTAGGTTAACGAAGCGAAAACACACTCCTAGCAGTAAAACCACAACAATAAAATACCGTAACCAATTAGGAGCAATTCGGAGATGCCTCATAAACCTTATAGCAATCGCACTTCACCATTATTAACCACAATCTGAATCTAGCAAAGTTCATATACACCTATTTGCTTGCTAAAATAAATTAGTCTATCCCTTGCATGTAGCCATATGACTCGTGAAATAATATTGCCATTTTGGTGCAGCGATGCTGATTTGATGGAGATGAGCGCAGAAAATCCGGAAATGCGCTTTGAACGTAACGCTGATGGAACTTTAGAAACTATGTCTCCTACAGGTGGATTTTCTGGCAACAGAGAATTAAAAGCTGGTGCATCCTTATTAAATTGGGTAGAAAGTCAAGGACTAGGTGAGGTATTTGGATCTAGTACTGGTTTTAGACTAAAAAACAAAGCAATCCGGAGTCCTGATGCTGCGTTCGTCGCTACAGAACGTTTACCTCAAGATTGGGAAACTAGGCAAGACCAATTTCTTGATTTGGTGCCAGATTTGTCGAAGCGACAATGAATATCATTGAAATCCGTTCCAGCACTGACAGTTTGGAAAAACTCAAGAGAAAAATGCAAGAATATATAGAGAACGGTGTACGCTTGGGATGGTTAATTGACCGCCAAAATCAGCAAGCTTTAGTTTACCGTAGCGATGGAACAGTTACACAATATCCCGCTGGCGCCACATTAAACGGTGAAGATGTTGTACCCGGATTTACGTTGTCGTTAAGCAAAGCACTTTAACTAATTAATGCGTTCTTAATCTGGATTGAATAGATTGGAGGCAGCTATCTCTTATATCTATGACCCTCTGTATCAACCCAGATTGCCAACAACCAAATAACTCCGATACAGTCAAGGTTTGTTATTGCGGTAGTAAGCTTTTATTACTTGAAAGGTACAAACCTATAAGTGTCTTAGGTAAAGGAGGTTTTGGGAAAACATTTTTGGCTATTGACGAACACAAACCTTCTAAACCTCGTTGTGCGGTTAAGCAGTTAAGTTTTGTTGGTCAAGGGCAACTTGTTAGTAAAGCAGTAGAGTTGTTTGAACAGGAAGCAGTTGTCCTAGAGTCTTTAGGCAACCACCCGCAAATTCCAACGCTTTTAGCATATTTTACCCATGAGGAGCGTCTATATATTGTTCAGGAATTGATTGAGGGTGTAACTTTAGAGCAAGAATTACTTCAAGGCGCCTATAGTGAAGTTAAAATTCGGCAGTTGTTACAAGGTATATTGCCTGTCCTGAAATTTGTCCACGAGCATAACGTTTTACACCGTGACATTAAGCCACCTAATATTATCATCCGTAACCAGGATTCAGGGGGATTACCCGTTTTAATTGACTTTGGTGTTGCCAAGGTTTTACAATCATCAAGCTTCATCAAGCAAGCAACTGCACTTGGCACTTTATATTATGCGGCGCCTGAGCAGTTCAGGGGGGCTGTTTTTCACAGTAGTGATTTATATAGTTTGGGTGTCACCTGTATTAGTTTAATAACAGGTGTGTTCTCTGTTCAAAAAATGTACGATAGCGCCAGTCTCAGTTGGCGTTGGCGTGATTTTCTACCTGCTGGTAGTATTATCAGCGATGGCTTGGCGCGAATTTTAGATAAGTTACTGCAATTTCAACCGATACAGCGTTATCAGTCTGCACAAGATGTTCTGCAAGCGCTTTCATTACTACCAGAGGCGCCTAATACCAATCTACCACCAACACAAATCAACTATCCAATTCCTGTAACGCAACCTCCAAGCAATTTTACTCCAAGTGCAGCGAACTTCAGTACTGACCGCACTTCCAAAATAGAAGTGTACTATATTAAGCTTGAGCTTTTACTCAAGTCTAAAAAATGGAAAGAAGCAGACTTAGAGACTTGGAAGTTACTATGCATGGCAGTTGATAAACCTCCAACAGAAAAATTAACAAGTAATGAAATTAACTTAGTACCATGCGAGATATTACATAAAATAGATCAACTTTGGATAGACGCAAGCAATAGTAAATATGGTTTTAGCATTCAGAACCAAATATTAGACAGTGCTGCAAAAGACTACGTACTCTTTTGTCAACGTGTAGAATGGGCTTGTTACAGTTCAACATCGTTCTATCAAAGTTTAAAATATACAGACCTTGCTCCACCCGGACACTTACCTTCGCGAATTTGTGCTGAAAGTGACAAATATTGGCGTTACCTGAGTGTAATTGCTTCAAAATTGGCACAGTACAAGTTACCGCTTTTTAAGAATTTTTACTAATAAATTTTACTTAAAACAAAAAAATATGAATATGAATAAATCATCACTCAGGGATACACAAGAAGCATTAGAAACCGCTAAATATTCCTATCAAGACACACTTCGTACATTAAACCAGCTTGAACAAGAAGCACATGCTGCTCAAGCATCAGGAGACGAGACGAAAGCACGACAACTAATGGCACAAGCAATTGAAGTTGAGGAACAACTATCACAACTCGATGCTGATATAAAGTATTTGGAAGGTATTCTTAACAATAAGTCAAAGACAAAAAAATTAAATATTCCCCTATTGTTGATACAACTTGGCTTAACATTAATAATTGGTGGAGTATGTTGGTACATTATTACACATATACCACCGCGAGTATCATCGCCCGTTGCAAGTTGCTTACCATCTGGTACAAAATTACGAATCAACGGTTCTACGAGTATGGTACGAATCAATAAAATGCTCAAACAACTAATAGAGTCAAAGTGTCCTGGTTCAGTAATCGAAACTGCATCCAATGGTTCGGATGTTGGAATTCAACAAGTTACGACAGGTCAAGTTGATATTGCTGCTGTCTCACGACCATTAAGCGCACAAGAGCAAGCTCAAGGACTAATTGCCAATTTTGTAAAGCGTGATGCAATAGCAGTTGTGGTTGGTAAACAAAATCCATTTACACAAGGATTAACAACTAAGCAAATAGCGGACATCTTTAAAGGTAATATTACAGATTGGTCGGCAGTT